>CAZGBY010000027.1:0-24092 GCA_964524125.1 uncultured Clostridium sp. | reverse complement strand
CTAGGGGCAAAACTGCAGGCAAAGCTGAAGGTATTCTTGAGGGAAAAGCCGAAGGTATTCTTGAAGGCAAAGCTGAAGGTATTCTTGAAGGCAAAGCTGAAGGTATTCTTGAAGGCAAAGCTAAAATTGCAAAGAACATGTTAGCTAAGAATTTAGATGTTAACTTTATTAGTGAATGTACAGGTCTTTCAGTTTTGGAAATTAATGCATTAATTGATGAGAAATAATTTATGTTTGAAATAATTATATTATAATATCTTAAAAAAGTTTACCCTTCATTAAAAAAACTAAATAATTAATATTAGCGTATCTTACGCTTTTTTTCTTGTGTTTTGATATTTTTTAAGTTGATGATGTCGATATAATGACACTTTTTGTATTATATCTTGTGACCTTTATATCTAGTGTAATCTCAATCACTATTATTTTTTCATCACATAAGCTAAGTACAATTATATCTTTTTTAATATTTATTTTCTTTAATATGATTGTATATTTTAAATCTTCGTTTTTTTTAGTAGTTGTTATTCAGATTATGTTTTGAAATCACTTTAACATAATTCTTATTGTTATTACATTTATATGATGATAAAGTAAGTAATAATATTGATATTAAAAAAGGTAATAGTTTTAGGTGTCTTAATATTTTATCAAGTTTTGGATTTGCTAAAACTAATAGAAATAACAAGAAAACGATTTATCCATGTTTTGCTAAAAAGAATAATAATGAATAATTAAATAATATATAATTTATGATTATTATAAGCAACTACAATAATTTTTTCATTATGAATTATAAATGTTTGAAAGTGTTTTAAAGCAATCTTTTAATCTTTCATATAATTGTTTTGATGATTCATATCCTCCATTTTTTACCCAAGCAGTAAGACAAGCTGATAAACAAGAAGTCATTATTGTTAATAAGTAATTTAATTGTTCTTTAGAAAATACTTTACTTGAAAAGAAAAATTCTATATTATTACCAATATATTTTATATGTGAATTATAAATTAAATCAATACGATTACAATCAATAATAGCTTTTAATAAATCTTTATTATTCATCCATTCTTGAATAAATTTTAATATTGATTCTTTCGAATTAATGACATTAATTGAAGAATATTCTTTTCTAACTTGTTCAAAGATATTATCTCATAAATATGATAATACATCGGTAATATTATCAAATAATCTATAAAATGTAGCACGACCTACATTAGAAGTCTTTTGGATATCGGTAACTGTTATTTGATAAAACTCTTTTGTTTTTAAACATCTTAATAATCCGTTTCCTATTTTAATTGCTGATTTTTTTGCTCTTTCATCTTTAGAAATATGATACATATTTAGTTCCTCTTGTTTCATAAAATAATTATAATTTGTGGAACTATTGTATCATAAAAATGAATATGATACAATTTCTTCATAAATTAATTAAATAAAGAGTAACAAAATGGAAACAATAATTAATGCTTGGTTATCAATTTGGATTTATGTGATTTTAGGAATTGGAGTATTTCTTTTAGTAAAACTTTATAAAAACAGAATGATTTGGGACAAACTAAATATTTTATGTACACTTGCGATAATAGTTTTAGTTTTACATGTTATAGAAGAGTGGGTATTGCCAGGAGGATTACATTATTCATAAAATTTTAGTCATGGTTCTAATGAACTTGCACTTTATCCTATGAATAGATTGACCGATATGATAACAAATTTTGGTGGAGTAATACTTGGTTGTATAGTTTTAAAATTTTGGAAATTTCGTAAGCCTGCTGGAATTGCAGTAATGTTATTTTCAGCATTTGAAGTAGTAATTCATATTGTGATTGGAATTAATTCTTTAAATACTTTTGGTAAATACGGAATGCAAATTTTATATTCACCAGGACTTATAACATCATTATTTGGCTTTTTACCAATAACAGTAGGACTTGGAATTTATTTATTTAAAAAAGAGAATAGAGCTAATATTAAACAATGGTTTATGGCTGTTATAGCAATGTTTGGATTTTGTTTTTTATTAATCAACTTGCCAGAAATGATTTTAGGTAGTGAAAACAGCCCGTATGCATTTACAAACAGAGGATACTATGAGCAATTTGCAGAAGAATTTGAAAAAGATAATAATTTTAATTATGGCGATTATAATTATACAATTAATAAATGATTTTTAAATTAAAATAATATATTGTTAAACTTGATATTATAAAATTTGAATAAATTATTATTAATATTGGTGCTGATGATCTTATTATTATAATAATTGTCATCGAAAAATAGAACTGATGATTTAATCAAAGTAAACATTAAAAAAATGACGATGTCTTAATACGTGATGTATTAAGATTTTTGTTTATTGGTAAAAAATATAATATTGATAAATTTAATTATAGTTTATATTATATAAAACAGGGATAATTCTTAATTAGGTTAATAAATATTTCATATTATCTTCTAAATGAGGTGCTTAAATGATAATTATTAAGTAATTTAAATAATTTTATATATTTTTATAAATTTACATTACCATTAATTCTATTCTAAACATTAATAAATTTTTATAAGAATTTAAGCAAGCAATGAGTTTAAGAAAATATGATTATTTATTTGTTTAATTGTTTCCCTATTATTATAAATAAGGAGTGAGTGTATATTGAAAACAGTAATACATTACAGTGAAGAGAGAAAAAGATGGTATTTTAGAAAGAGTTTTAATGGTAAGAGGGTATATAAATCATTTAAAACGAAAACACAAGCTATACATGTTGCTAAGATGGTAGAACAAGAAATTAAAAGATGTAAAGAAGCCGGCCTTGATTGTTATAAAAATCAGTATACTATTGAAAATCTATATGAAGAATATAAAACTATTAAATTTGTTAAACCATCAACACTTAAAGGTTACGAAATATTATTCCGTTTACATTTTGACTTGATAAAAGAAGAAAAATTGAATACTATAAATGTTAATAAACTTAGAATTTGGATTAATTCAATACCAGAATATTCAACACGAATTAGAAGAAATCATTTTACAAATACGACTTCTACAACTATAAGTAAATCTGGTCTTCGATTTAAATGTGTTTCACTTATGAGATCGATGTTAAAATATGCGACTGAAAATAAATATTGTTCATTAATACCATCATCATGGTATGAAGGTATAAAAAAACCACGTCGTAATGATAATAAAATAAATCAAAAAACTTTATCATATAAACAAACAATTGAGTTAATTAATGTATTAGAAAATGAAGATTTAAAAAATCTAACAAAAGGAAAAACTTGGGATAATAATAAAGTAGCGTTTGTATGTAAGGTATTGTTATATACAGGTGTTAGATATGGCGAAGCTAGAGCTTTGAAAAAATCTGATTTCCATTTGGGATTCTTTGGGTCTCAATCTTGTTATATATGTGAAATTAAACATCAAATGGATGATGAGGGAAATATTGTGCCAGTTAAAAATTCCGATAACGCAGATAATGGTGAAAGAATTGTACCATTAACTAAAGAAGTTTATAATGGATTTATGAAATTTATGGCAAAATATGATGATAATCAATATATTTTTGATTTTGAAGGTAATGGCAAAACTCCAAGAAGAAACAGTTTTCCTAGAGTTTTACAAAAATATATTGGTTTAGCAAAATCTAAAGGATTATTACCAGAAACTTTTCCACAGGATATTAGTAATCATAGTTTTAGAAGAACAAATACTAAATATTTATATAAAGTTTTAGGTTTACCATTTGAAGTTACAGCTAAGATACAAGGTCATACAAGGGAGGTAATGCTAGAATCTTATATATCAATAGATCAAGAAGAAAAAACACTTTCTGTTTTTGCTATATAAATTATTTTAAAATTTTATTAATGCTTATTTAAAGAATTCTTTTTATTTCTAAATATATTATTTTCAATGATATTATTTATAATAATTAATGTTTAATTTTAATACATTAATAAAAAAATCTTAATTTTTTAATTTTTATAATTTACTTATTTTCTCAATGTGAGTATAATAAGATAAGGAGTGAAAAAGTTATGGATTTTACAAACAGACAATTACCAGGAGTTACAGTAGACCCTTTAGTATTTACTGTTAAAGACTCAAAATTATATTTACTATTAAACAAAAGAACAAAAGAACCATTTAAAGATTATTATTATATTCCAGGTGGTTTTTTAAGATTAGATGAATCGTTACTTGATAATGCTAAAAGAACATTAAGCGAAAATACTAATTTAAATAATCTTTATTTAGAACAATTATATACATTTGGTGATATTGATAGAGACCCTCGTATGAGAGTACTTTCTGTATCTTATTTAGCACTATGTCCATATAGTTCTATCTCTAAACAAGATATTAATGAATCATCAAGATGGGTAGAAGTTAAGGTTACTAAAGATGAACAAATAGAAGTAATTCTAGAAGATAAAGTAATAAATAGTGAACTAGCATTTGACCATTTAAAGATGATTACGTATGCAATTAATCGTATGCAAAATAAAATATTCTATACAGATATAGCATTTTCTTTAATTGAAAATGAGTTTACATTAAATGAACTTCAAACTGCCTATGAATTAATCTTAGGATATAAATTACATACTTCAAACTTTAGAAGAGATATAGCTTCTAAAGTTGAACGCTTAGATATCTTAAATATTCAAAAAAAAGGAAGACCAAGTTATTATTATAGGAGAAAAATATGAAAGTATTAGTTGTAGTTGATATGCAATATGATTTTGTATATGGTTCGCTTAAAAATGAAGAGGCACAAAAGATAGTACCTAATTTAGTAAAATATGTAGATAATTTTGATGGTGAAATTATTTATACTAAAGATACGCATCATGAAAATTATCTAGAAACTCAAGAAGGTAAAAAGTTACCGGTTAAGCATTGTATCTTAGGAACTGAAGGTCATAATTTAATACCTGAACTTAATCCAAAAGATAATAAAATTATTAATAAACCTACATTTGGAAGTATTGATCTTGCTTGTTACTTAGAGTTTTTAAATTCTAAAGAAAAAATATCACAAATAGAACTTGTAGGAGTATGTACCGATATATGTGTAATCGCAAATGCTATAATGATTAAATCACATTTAACTGAAGTTCCCATTATAGTACATTCATCACTTTGTGCTGGTGTGACTCCTAAATCTCATGAAAATGCTCTTGAAGCTATGAAAATGTTACAAATAGAGGTGAGATAATGCAATCTGATAAAAGAAACCTATCAATGGTAATGGATTTATATGAACTAACAATGTCTTATGGCTATTTTAAAAGTCATGATATTACAAAGAAAGTTGCGTTTGATGTATTTTATAGAAAAAATCCAGAAGGTGCTGGATATGCAATATTTGCAGGACTTGAACAAATTATTGAATATATAAACAATCTTCATTTTGAAGAAGATGACATTACTTATTTAAGAAATTTGAATTTGTTTGATGAAGATTTTCTTTCATATTTAAAAGATTTTAAATTTAAAGGAGATATTTATGCAATGAAAGAGGGTACTATAATGTATCCTAATGAACCAATTATTACTGTTATTGCACCTTTAATTGATGCTCAAATAATTGAAACTGCTATTTTACTTGAAGTAAATCATCAATCTTTAATCGCAACTAAAGCACGTCGTATTGTAAGAGCTGCTAAAGGTCGTTTAGTATCTGATTTTGGAGCGCGCCGTGCTCATAATATGGATGCGGCTATATATGGAGCTCGTGCTGCATATATAGGAGGTGCTTCATCAACTGCAACAGTTCTTGCAGGTAAAATGTTTAATATCCCCGTTAGTGGTACAATGGCTCACTCGTTTGTAATGTTTTATGACTCTGAATATGAAGCTTTTAAACAATATGCTTTAACTTATCCTGAAAACACTACATTACTAGTAGATACATATGATGTGCTTCGTCAAGGTGTACCTAACGCTATAAAAGTCGCAAAAGAAGTATTAGAACCAAAAGGTTATAGATTAAAAGGTATTCGACTTGATAGTGGAGATTTAGCTTATTTATCAAAAAAGTGCCGTCAAATGTTAGATGAAGCTGGCCTTACTGATTGTAAAATAGTTGCGTCTAATTCACTTGATGAAAGAATTATTAACTCACTACTTGATCAAGATGCTAAAATAGATTTATTTGGTGTTGGTGAAAGACTAATTACTTCTCGTGCAGAACCTGTATTTGGAGCTGTTTATAAATTATGTGCAAAAGAAGAAAATAATGAATTCATACCAAAAATTAAAATAAGCGAAAATGAAGAAAAAATTACAAATCCCGGACTTAAAAGGTTATATAGAATCTATGATGAAGAAGGCTCATCTATTGCAGATTTAATATCATCTTATGATGAAGTTATTCCTTCAAATTTAAAAGTTGTAGATCCTAAAAAGCCTTGGAAACGTTATGAATTTAATAATGTTAAATTAAAAGAATTATTAATACCTATATTTATAGATGGAAAACAAGTATACAAAGTTCCTACTTTAGATGAAATTCAAAAATATGTAGCATATCAACTTGAAAATGAGGTATGGAAAGAAGAACAACGTGTTGAAAATCCACATATTCATTATTTAGATATGACAGAAAAATATTATGAATTAAAAAATAATTTATTAAGTCAAAATAAAAATATTTAATTTTTGTTAAAAAGTATTATAATTTATTTAAAGAATCGAGGTATTATTATGTCAACAGTTTATCACGTAACAAAAAGAGAAAATGATGGAAGAGAGTGGAAAGTTTTTCACCAAGGATCAGATAAAGTTATTAAATTATTTGATACACAAAAAGAAGCTTTAGAATATGCTTTAAAATTGGCAAAAAACAAAAATGATGGTTCGTATGTTATGTTACATGGCCTAGATGGTAAAATGAGAAAATATTAATTATGAGATTTTTAAAATTAATTTTCTCACGATTATTAATTATCGCCCTTGCAATATTAGTTCAACTTGTAGGATATATTTATCTTTTATATACTTTAGAAACTAATTTTGCATGGGTTTCTATTTTATTTAACGTCCTAGGTGTTATTGTAGCTTTAGAAATAATAAACATAGACGAACCTTCATCATATAAAATCCCTTGGATATTACTTGTAGTATTAGTACCACTAATTGGTATTACATTATATTTTACTTTTGCAAGAAGTAGACTATCTAAAAAAGTTTCTTCTAAATTTGCAGATGTTTATGATATTACAAATTCTGCTTTATCATTTGATAAAATAGAACTTGAAAATCTAGATGCTAAGGGACAAAGTGATTATATTTATAATACTTGTCAGTTTAATATAAATCAAAAATCATATTCTAAATATTTAAAAACTGGGGAAGAGTTTTTTAGTGTTTTAAAAGAAGAATTAATAAAAGCTAAAAAATATATATTCTTTGAATATTTTATTATTGATGAAGGGAAAATGTGGAGAGAAATCCACGAAATACTTATACAAAAAGTAAATGAAGGTGTTGATGTATATTTAATGTATGATGATATTGGATGTGCATCTAAAATACCTGGAAATTATTATAAAAAATTAAGAAAAGAAGGTATAAATGCTATACCATTTAATAAATTTATTCCAATTGTAAGTGCTATACATAATCATAGAGATCATAGAAAGATTACTGTAATTGATGGGAAAGTTGCGTTTACGGGTGGAGTAAATATTGCAGATGAATATATAAATGAAAAAACATTATTTGGCAAATGGAAAGATGGAGCAGTTATAGTTAAAGGTCGTATAGTTGATTCTTTTGTAGCATTGTTCTTACAAAATTATAGTGTAATGACGCGTAATAAACTTAATGTAGATAATTTTATTGTACAAAGTCATGACGAATTTGAAACTGAAGGGTATCTTCAAGCTTATAGTTCTGGTCCTAAACCTATATTTAAAGAAAATGTATCTGTTGGTGTTTATTTAAATATTATAAGTCAAGCTAAGAAATATTTATATATTACTACACCATATTTAATATGTGATTATTCTTTAATAGAAGCTTTAATTTTGGCAAAAAAAAGAGGTGTGGATGTTAAAATTATTACACCACATATACCAGATAAGAAATCAATGTTTTTACTTACAAGGTCTAATTATAAACCTTTACTTGAAGCTGGTTGTGAAATTTATGAATATAAAGAGGGATTTATTCATACTAAAATGTTTATTTCAGACGATATATATGCGACTATGGGTACAGTAAATTTGGATTATAGAAGCTTTATTCATCATTATGAATGCGGTATGTGGATTTATAAACAAAATACTATATTTGATATGAAAGAAGATTTTTTAGATATTATTAGCAATAGTAGTATAAAAATGGATTTAAATAATTCTAAGATGCCTTTTGTATTAAAAATTATAAAGAATTTATTAAAAATATTTGCACCTTTATTCTAGGTGCTTTTTTAAAGGAGACGTTAAATTATGATAGTATCACACTCAATATTACAAATACTTGATTTAAGATCTGGTGCTCAATCATATTCTGATACTGAATTAGATTTATCAAGCGAAACAACAATTGAATATATTTTAAAAATATATAATAACACTATTTCAAATGCATCAAGAAGAAAAGGTGTATTTAAAGAAGAATCAAAATTTAAAGAAAATATATTAAAATACAAAAATAAAGAAATTAGTTTTTTAGAACTTTCATCTAAAATATCTAAGGAATTAAATGATATTTTAATGCAAATATCAGATAGTCCATCTATTGATTTACTTTTAGGTGAATTTAAAGAACAAGGTAATACTTATTTTGCAATAGTATTGCTTGAAAATAAAGAAGGTATAACTCACTTAGTTGAAACTAAAGATGGTAAGATTTCTAATTTAGTTGTTAAGAGTTTTTCATCACTTCCTTCAACAGCACTTCAAGTTAACACTTATGCAATAATTAATATTGATACGCTTGAGGTATTTTCGCAAGAAAAGAAGCGTATTTTAAATGGTGATAAACATTATATTTTAGAAGATTACTTAGAAACTTCATATGATATGTCATCTTCTGAACAATACAAGATTATTAAAAATATAACTGCTAAAGTTTGTGAAGAACATGGCGTTAATCCTTGTATTGCAATGGGTGAGGTTAAAAATTTCTTAATAGAAACTCCCGTTATAGAAAACATGAAACCAGAAGTTATTGCTGATATTGTATTTAAGGACAAACCACAAGCAAAAGAAGATTTTAATGCAAAAATGCATTCAAAAGGTATTAATGAAAATATTTGTTTAGAAAGAAGTTTTACTTTAAAGAAAGCTGAAACACATAAGATTAAAACAGACAATGGTATTGAAATAACATTCCCTAGTGATACCTTACTTGATAAAGATTCTTTAGAATTCTTTGATGAAGAAGATGGTACTATTTCTATAAAAATTAAAAATATTAATAAGATAATTAATAAATAAAAAATGGACAGTTTTGAAACTGTCCTTTAATCTTACTTAAGATCTTCTGATGTTATTTTTCTATAAGTAGCGCTCATAGCTTTTCCTGTTACAAATGTTACAATAATACCTTCAACATCTTCTTCATCATCAAGTTTTTCTTTTAAATCATCCTTAGAAGAAACGCCTTTAACAGAAATAATTACACCTGATTTTAAAACTGTAAGATCGATACAATCATCGCCTAAATCTTCTTTAACTTCTGTGTAAGTCATGTATTCGCCACTTTCAGCTGCTTTATTAATTTTGTTTGCATATGATTGTGAAACATTTGAACAAGCGACTAGTATAAATAAGAATAAACTTGCAAATAATCCTATAAACCATTTAGATATTTTTTTCATAATTAAAATCTCCTCTCTTATGTTTATAGAATATAAGAAATAGGTGAAAAAGTCAATGAAATAATTTTTTTTAAAAACAAAAAATACGATTTTATTATGTGTATAATTAAAGTGAAATTATAACAAAGATGTTCTAATGAAATGTGTTTTTCTTTAGCCAGTTCTTAAAAAACTTATGCAGAAACAAACTTCTAGTAATTTTGGTACTTTAAAAAAATCATAATTGTAATAAAATTATCTTATAAAAAAGAAGAAATTACATTTATGCAGCATATTAATAATAACACATAAAATAAAACTAAAATTTAAATTAAAGGGATTCCAAACTTTGTTATAACTGCTGAAAAATATGGTAAAATAATAACTGAAAGATATTATAACAGCGAATGTGATCCTTATTTAGATATTGATTATACAAACCATAGAAATTCAGGTACTCATAAACAAGTTTCACATGAACATATTTGGATTAAAGATTCTAATGGTAAATATCGAAGAGGAAAATGGAGGAAAATAAAATGACTAAGGAAAAATTGAAAGAACTAATTGAAACGGGAAGAGAAATAGAATTTGAATTTAACAAAAAACATTATTCAATAACTTATTATAATGATAATAGAACTAATTACATTTCATTTTGTGAATTTTATAAAGAATTAACGGATGTTAGTAATGTTGATGATTTATGTAAAGTTGAAAGATATGGTATTACTGTAATAGAAATGTTAGAATCTATTGCGGATGAGGATATTTTAATATTTTAAAAAAAATGCACTAGTTAATGGATGGTGCATTTTTTGATTTAAATTGAGTTTTCATTATCATAATTTATATATTGCTAATGTGATAGAATTTAATATTGTTTTCCATTTGTTAAATATACTATAATTTGGTATAATATTGTCGTATTTAATTAGAAAGAAAGTGTAACTATGTATTCTGAAGAACTTATTAATTTAATATTTGGATATATTCCAAAACCAATTTCATATTATGAAGAAAAATATCCTAAAAGAAATTCAAACTTTATTACTAGGTTTGCACCATCTCCTACAGGATTTTTACATACTGGTTCTTTATATACAGCACTTATTAATTATAAACTAGCTTATGATAATAATGGAATTTTTTATTTAAGAATAGAAGATACTGACACTAAAAGAACAATTGAAAATTCAGAAAAAATACTTAAAGAACAATTATCACACTTTAATATAAAATATTTTAATGACGAAAAATACGGACCCTATTTACAAAGTCAAAGAAAAGAAATATATAATGCTTGTATAGCTCATTTATTAAAAGAAGGTTATGCTTATCCTTGTTTTTTATCTGAAGATGAAATTAATAATATTAGAAAATATCAAGAAGAAAATAAACTTCAAATAGGTATTTATAATGGATATTCTAAGTATAGAGATATTAAGGAGGATGAAGCAATTAAATTAATAAATGGCAATACTCCATATGTTATAAGATTTAAATCAAATGGTAATCCTAATATTAAAATAAAATTAAATGATTTACTTAGAAAGAATATACAAATGCCTCAAAATAACTTTGATATTGTCATTTTAAAACAAGATAAATTACCAACATATCATTTCGCACATGTAGTTGATGATCATTTCATGCGAACAACGCATGTAATAAGAGGAGAAGAATGGTTAACATCATTACCTATACATATTGAACTTTTTAATGCTTTAAATTTTGATATTCCATTATATTTACATTTAGATTCTATTATGAAACTAGATAATGGAAGTAAAAGAAAGTTATCTAAAAGACATGATCCTGAAGCTTCTGTATCATATTTAATTGAACTTGGTTATCCTAAAGATAGTATAATAAATTATTTGATGTGTCTTGTTAATTCTAATTATGAAGAATATTTCATTTCAAACAAAAATAATAATATAGATGATTTTAAATTATGTATAGATAAAATGTCTAAATCTGGTGCTTTATTTGATATAGATAAATTAAATAATATCTCAAAAAATACTATTTTATATATGGATATTGACAATTTAGTAAATGAAATAATAAATTGGTCTTTTAATTATAATAAAGAACTATATGATTTAATCAATAAAGATATAAAGAAGTTTAAAAATATTATATCTATAGGAAGAAATGATATAAATCCAAGAAAAGAATATACAAGATTTGATGAAATATTTAATAAAATTAAGTTTTTTTATAATGAATATTATGATAAAATAAATTATGCTATGCCTTATAATGAAAATATAGTTAAAAATGTTATATCTTCATTCTTAGAAATACCACTTTCACTTAATGAAGACAAATGGAATATAATGTTAAAAGAAAAATCTTTAAGTTTAGGATTTGCTAAAAATAAAAAAGATAAAGAGATAAACAATTTAGAATATATGTTTTCTGATTATATGCAAATTATAAGGATAAAAATTACACATAGTGAAACTTCGCCTTCGCTATATGAGGTAATTAAAATATTAGGTGAAGAAGAAATAAAAAGAAGGTTATTAAATGTATAATTATATTAAAGGAAGTATTAAAAAAATTACGCCAAAATATATTGTAGTAGAAAATAATAATATCGGATATGAAATTATTACTCCTAACCCATATTCTTTTAAATTAGATGCTGATGAAATAATTTATTTGTATCAATATGTAAAAGAAGATTTAATTAATTTATATGGTTTTAAATCTGAAGAAGAAAAGGATATGTTTATGCGTCTTATATCAGTGAGTGGTATTGGTCCTAAAAGTGCACTTACTATTTTAGCTAGTTTAAGCATTGATGAGATTATAAACGCTATTGAATCTAGTGATGCACAATATCTTAAAAAGATACCAGGCATTGGACAAAAAGCCTCACTTCAAATAATATTAGATTTAAAAGGTAAATTATCTTATAATAGCCTAGATTCAAATCCTAAAATGCAATTAATAACGGACGCTCTTTTATCTTTAGGTTATAATAAAAAAGATATTTCTAAAGTGGTAAATAAACTTGATTTATCTAAAGAAGAAGCTGTGTTAATTAAAGAATCTTTGCAAAATTTACAAAAGAATTAAGAAATTTCAAAAAAAATTAAAAAAAATCGCAAAAATCGCCTTTATTATAAGTGAGGTGATTTTTATGAGTGAAAGATTATTAGACTCAAATTTAACAAATTTAGATAGTGAAGAACTATCACTTCGTCCTTTGAAATTAGATGAATATATAGGACAAGAAGATATTAAAGAAATGCTTGAAATTTATATTAAAGCTGCCAAACAAAGAGACGAATCATTAGACCACGTCCTTCTTTATGGACCACCTGGTCTTGGTAAAACAACACTTGCGGAAGTTATCGCAAATGAACTTGGTGTTAATATAAAAACTATTTCGGGGCCTGCAATTGAAAAGACAGGAGATCTGGCAGCCATATTAACTTCTCTTACGGAAGGTGATGTTCTGTTTATTGATGAAATACATAGAATACCTACTTATATTGAAGAAATACTTTATAGCGCAATGGAAGATTATTATATTGATATTGTAATTGGACAAGATCAAACTTCTCGTTCAATAAGAATAGATCTTCCACCATTTACACTTGTTGGTGCTACAACAAGATTTGGAGATTTATCTGCACCACTTCGTGATAGGTTTGGTGTTGTATTAAGGCTTAATTATTATACTAAAGAAGAACTTGATAAAATAATAAGAAGAACTGCAAAAGTATATAATACAGAAATTGAAGATATGGCAGTTAGTGAGTTATCACTAAGAAGTAGAGGAACTCCTAGAATAGCTAATAGATTATTTAGAAGAATAAGAGATTTTGCTTATATTTTAAATAATGGTATTATTAATTTAGAAATATGTAAAACAGCACTTGATAAATTATCAATAGATTCTTCCGGACTTGATGAAAAAGATTTCAAATACTTAAAATGTATTTTATATAATTTTGGTGGTGGTCCTGTAGGAGTTGATACAATATCATCATCAATTGGAGAAGTAAGACAAACTATTGAGGATGTATATGAACCATACTTACTTCAAGAAGGATACATTCAAAGAACTTCAAGAGGTAGAGTTTTAACTAAAAAAACTTATGATTTATTAAATATAAAAACGAAAGGATGATACTATGAATACAGATGAATTTGATTATAACTTGCCAGAAGAACTTATCGCACAAACTCCACTTAAAGATAGGTCATCTTCAAGATTATTAGTTCTTGATAAAGAAACTGGAAATATAGAACATCATATTTTTAAAGATATAGTTAATTATTTAGATAGTAATGATATTTTAGTTTTAAATGACACTAAAGTAATTCCAGCAAGATTATTTGGCCAAAAAGAAGATACAAAAGCTAATATCGAACTTTTAATGCTTAAAGAAGAAGATGAAAATATTTGGCAAACGCTATGTAAACCAGCACGTCGTGTAAAAGTTGGTACAATTGTATCTTTTGGAGATGGTTTACTTAAAGCAGAGTGTGTAAAAGAAGATGAAGAAGGAATTCGCTATTTCAAAATGATTTACGAAGGTATTTTCCTAGAAGTACTTGATAAGTTGGGTACTATGCCACTACCTCCTTATATTCATGAAAAACTTGAAGATAAAGACAGATACCAAACTGTATATGCTAAAAATCCTGGTAGTGCGGCCGCACCTACTGCTGGGCTTCATTTTACACCTGAAATATTATCACAACTTCGTAATAAAGGTGTAACTATTTGCTATATTACACTTCATGTAGGACTTGGTACATTTAGGCCTGTAGCTGTAGAAGATGTTACAAAACACAAGATGCATTCTGAGTTTTATTCTATTTCTAAAGAAACTGCAAATATTTTAAATGAAGCTATCAAAAATGGGAAAAGAATCGTTGCTGTAGGTACTACATCAACACGTACTTTAGAATCAGCTTATGATAATGGATTTAAAGAAACTTCAGGTTGGACAGATATTTTTATTTATCCAGGATATAAATTTAAAGCAGTTAAAGCTCAAATTACTAATTTTCATTTACCTAAATCGACATTAATTATGCTAGTATCTGCATTTGCAGGAAAAGATAAAATAATGAAAGCTTATAATGAAGCTGTAAAAGAAAAATATCGATTCTTTAGTTTTGGAGATTCAATGTTTATTAAATAAAAGGAGAAAATAATAATGAAAAAGTATAATGAATTTTTAAATGATAATAATCCACAAGTTAAAATTACAACTCAAGATGATAAGGAAATGTTACTTGA
This sequence comes from uncultured Clostridium sp., assembly GCA_964524125.1. Taxonomy (GTDB): domain Bacteria; phylum Bacillota_I; class Bacilli_A; order Acholeplasmatales; family Anaeroplasmataceae; genus CAG-307. The sequence continues at coordinate 8,981 of CAZGBY010000027.1, read as the reverse complement.
ACTTTTTCCTGAATGTGCACCAGTGACTGTTGAAAACTTTTTAAATTTAGTAGAAAATCATTTTTACGATAATTTAATTTTTCATAGAGTTATTAAAGATTTTATGATTCAAGGTGGAGACCCACTTGGAAATGGTATGGGTGGATCTGATAAACCTATTAAGGGTGAATTTAGATCTAATGGAGTTAAAAACGATTTATGTCATTCACGTGGTGTTATTTCTATGGCAAGAACTAATGATCCAAATAGTGCATCTAGTCAATTCTTTATATGTCACACAGATGTCTCTCACTTAGATGGTCAATATGCCGCATTTGGTGTTTTATTAGAAGGTTTTGAGACACTTGACCATATTGCAAATATGGAAACAGATTTTATGGATAAACCTTTAAAACAAGCACGTATTAAGAGTATTGTAAGAGTTAGATAATATGGAATTTATTGGCAATAATATTAAAATAATTAGTTTAGATTATAAAACTGATTTTAAAGGTGAATTTATAAGTGAGGAATTTAAAAGTTCTTATGATAATATCATTGAACTTTCAATATCTGAAATAAAAAAAGAAGCGCCTAAAATTTATTCTTACTTAGTTCTTGATAACGATGGTAATGAAGTTGGTATTATTTCGTTTAAAATAATATCAATGTTAAACGAATATAAATTAGCTTCGCTTCATTTAACATTTAGTGATAAAACAAAAATTATTGAAGCTTTAGAAATTTTACTTAAATGGCAAATATTAGAAAATAGTATGATTAAAATAATCTCAAATGTTCAAGCAGATTCTTATTTAGAATTTATTTTACAACATTTAGGATTTGTTAAAAATAAAGAAGTAGATGGTTTAATAGAATATAAAATTACTAAACCAATTTACTTGAAAGGATAGAAGTATGAAAGATTTTTATTACGAATTAAAACATACATGTAAACAAACAGGTGCAAGATATGGTATATTACATACTCCACATGGGGATTTTGAAACACCTATTTTTATGCCTGTTGGTACAAAGGCTACTGTAAAAACATTAACTCCAGAAGAAATAAAAGAAGTTTCAGAAGGATTAATTTTAGGTAATACTTATCACTTATGGCTTCAACCAGGAGATGAACTTGTACGTGATGCTGGTGGTATTAGAGGGTTTATGAATTGGGATGGAGCTTTATTAACAGATAGTGGTGGATTTCAAGTATTTAGTTTAGCAAAAATTAGAAAGATTACTGAAGAAGGAGTAAACTTCCGTCATCATAAAAGTGGAGCACCACTTTTTATGTCACCAGAAATATCTATTAATATCCAAAATAATTTAGGTGCTGACATTATTATGAGTTTTGATGAATGTCCTCCTTTCCATGCAAGTAAAGAATATATGTCTAATTCAGTTGAACGTACACTTCGCTGGGCTCGCCGTGGATATGATGCACATAAAAACAAAGATACTCAAGCTTTATTTGGAATTGTACAAGGTGGACCTTTCCTAGATTTAAGACAACATTGTTTAGATGAACTTGAAAAAATTAATTTTCCTGGTTATTCAATTGGTGGACTTGCGGTTGGTGAATCTAAAAAAGAAATGTATGATGTACTTGAATTTATGAAGGATATCTTACCAAAAGATAAACCACGTTATTTAATGGGCGTAGGTTCGCCAGATGACTTAGTTGTTGGGGCAATGATGGGTGTTGATATGTTTGACTGTGTAGCACCTACACGTATTGCACGTCATGGTACAGCTTTAACTCATAGTGGTAAATTATTACTCAAAAATAAGAAGAACTACGCATCATTTTTGCCAGTGGATTCAAAATGTGATTGTTACGTATGTAAAAACTATACAAGAAGTTATATTCATCATTTAATTAAAGCTGAAGAAATTTTAGGTATGAGACTTCTTTCTTATCATAATTTATATTTCTTAAAGACTTTAATGAAGGATGTAAGAAAAGCGATTTGTGAAGATAGACTTAAAGATTTCCAAGAAGAATTTTTTAAAGAATTTGGCTATGCACCACTTGAAGATATTATGTCTGGCAAGGTAAATGAAGGCACAATGAAATTAAAAGACCAAATTAAAATTACTGGTGAGGAATAATTATGTCCTTACTCGAGGTTGAAAATTTAAAATTTAGATATACTGATAAAGAATTATATAATAATTGTAATTTTAGAATCTTAGATGGAGACCATATTGTAATCGTTGGAGCAAATGGCTGTGGAAAATCTACATTTTTAAATATTATTGCTAAAAATATAATTCCAGATTCAGGTACTATTTCTTGGACACCAGGTGTTAAATATTCATATTTAGATCAACATTTGAAGATTAAAGATGACAGTCCTATTTCATCATTTTTATATGGTGTATTTGAACCATTATTTAAAAAAGAAAAATTAATGAATGATTATTATGAATCACTTACAACTGCTAAAGAAGAAGATTATGATAAAATAATTACTCGTGCACAAACTCTTTCAGATGAACTTGAACGTGATAATTTTTACGCAATTAATTCAACAATAGGAAATATTATCAATGGTCTTGGTATTGCTTCTTATGGTCTTGATACAAAATTATCACATTTATCTGGTGGACAACGAGCTAAAGTTTATTTAGCTAAAATGTTACTTGAAGAAGGTGATGTTTTACTACTTGACGAACCTACTAACTTCTTAGATAAAGAACATATTGATTGGCTAATTAAATATTTAAACTCATTTAAAGGTGCGTTTGTATGCGTATCTCATGATAAGGAATTTTCAAGTCAAATTTGTAATGTTGTATACGCACTTGAAAATAAAGTCTTAACTAAATATAAAGGTGATTATGATTTTTATTTAAAAGAACGTGACCTTAGAAATGAGCACTATATAAGAGAATATGAAAATCAACAAAAGTTTATTAAACAAACTAAAGATTTTATATCGGCTCATATAGTAAGAGCTACATCTTCTCGTGCTGCTAAACAAAGAGTTAAAGTGCTTGAAAAATTAGATGTACTTGATAAACCTATAAGTGAAGAAAAAATAGTTATTAACTTCCCCTATTCTAAAAATTTAGGACAAGAAGTATTAAAACTTGAAGAATTACAAATTGGGTATAATAAACCCATTTTAGAGCCTTTAAACTTATTAATAAAAAAAGATGAAAAGGTAGCTATTTTAGGACATAATGGAGTAGGTAAATCGACATTACTTAAAACATTAATGAACATAATACCTTCACTTGGTGGTTCTTTTAAGTTTAATAATTCGGCAGATATTAATTATTTTACGCAAGAACATGAATTTGAAGAAAATGAAACTCCAATTACTTATTTAAGAAGTTTTTATCCTTTAAAAACAGATGGAGAATTACGTAGTGTACTTGCACGTCTGGGTATTAAAGGAGATAAGGCTTTAAAAAAGCTTAATGAATGTTCAGGTGGAGAACAAACAAGAGTAAGACTTGCACTTATGACAATGAAAAAAAGTAATATTTTAATATTAGATGAGCCTACAAATCATCTAGATAAAAATACTAAGGAAGCTTTATATGATGCGATAGATAGATTTGAGGGTAGTGTAATTTTAGTAAGCCATGAACATGATTTTTATGATGGATTACTTGATTATGAAATAAATTTTGATTAATTTATATAAATTTTATTTAAATTATATTTTATTTAAGAAAATCTTACTTGATAATTGATATTTTAAATGATATAATAATCTAGTAAGAAATTCTAATTTTGGAGGTATCACTATGCATGTTATAGATTGGTTTATACTAGTAATCTCAATATTATTAATAATTATAGTAATGATGCAAAATTCTAAAGATGATATTAATGATGCATTCAGCGGTTCTAAAACAGATTTATTTAAAAATCAAAAGACTCGTGGTATTGATTTAGTACTTGAAAGAGGAACTATGGCTTTAGCTGTTATCTTCTTTGTTTTAATCGTTGTAGCCGCAATTATTTATATGTAATATTTTGAGGATTTCTATATTAGAAGTCCTCATATTTTTTTAAAGGGGTGATTTGCATGAAAGAAGCTATTTTAGAAACTTTAGCTTTACCATTTAAAAATACTATTAAAGATATTAATAAATATACTAAAATTAAAATGACAGATATAGAAGCTATTTTAAATATTTTAATTAAAGATGGTTATGTAATAAAAGTTAATAGTAGATATTTTTTAAGAAAAAAGGGTATTATTCAAATTAAAGATGCGGGATTTGGATTTATAAAAGTAGAATCAGAAGATAAGGAATATTATGTATCTGAAAATAATACTTTAAATAGTGCAACAGGAGATATTGTAGATTTTTACGTACTTCCTTCTTCAAGTAATTCACATTTAGATGAAGGTATTGTAATTGATATAATTGAAAGAGGACACAAGCATATCTTTGGTCTATTAGTTGAAAAAAAGAATAAAAAAGGTAAGAAGTATTATGTAAACTCCTCAGATCCTGAATTTGATGTTAAATGTTATGTAGATGAAAAAGATTTAAATAACGCTGTCCCTGGTGCGATTGTAAGTTCTTTAATAACAGAATATACATCTTCTAAAAAAGTAAAAGGTGTTATATCTAAAGTTTTAGGATATCAAAATGATCCTGGAATAGATATATCACTTATTGCAGAAAAATATTCATTTTATAAAGAATTTCCACAACCTGTTATAGATGAACTTGATACTATACCAAATGAAGTGGATTTATCTAAATATAAAAAACGTAAAGATTTTACAAAAGAAATGATTATTACTATAGATGGTGATGATTCTAAAGACTTTGATGATGCGATTTGTGTTAAAAGATTATCTAATGGAAATTTCTATTTAGGAGTATTTATTGCGGACGTATCTGAATATGTTCGTGAGGGTCATCCTTTAGATGAAGAAGCTTTATTTAGAGCTACATCTGTATATTTAGCTGATAGAGTAATTCCTATGTTACCACAAAAGTTATCTAATGGTATATGTTCTTTAAATGAAGGGGAATATAGACTAGTACTTGCATGTGAAATGGAATTTAATATTAAAGGCAAACTTATAAATTATGAAATATCTGAAGGTATTATTAAAAGTCTTCATAGAATGACTTATAATAATGTTAATAAGATGTTAAATTCTGATGAAGATATTATTAAACAATATTTTGATATCTATCCAATGATTTTGGATATGCAAGAATTATCTAATATTTTAAGAGGATTAAGAAGTAAGAAAGGTGCTATTGATTTTGAAGTGCCTGAATATAAAGCTTCTCTTGATAATAAAGGTAATCCTATATCTTTTGATTTAAGATTAAGAGACAAAGCAGAAATGTTAATTGAAGATTTTATGCTAGCCGCAAATGAAACTGTAGCCTATCATATGTCTATATCTAACTTACCTTGTGTATATAGAGTACATGAAACGCCTAATGTTGATTCAGTTAAAAAAGTATTTGAAATGATTAATACTACAGGTTTAAAGGTTATTGTACCTAAAAATAAGATTCTTCCTATGGATATTCAAAAAGCTATGAATTTAGTAAATGATAAGAAAAAAGATATTTATTTAGTAGTTAATCAAATGATGTTAAGAAGCATGGCTAAAGCTAAATATAGTGAGAAGAACTTAGGTCACTACGGACTAGCAATGGAATATTATTGTCATTTTACTTCACCTATTAGAAGATATCCAGATTTAATGGTTCATCGTTTAATTAAAACTTTAATTTTACATCCTGATAATTTTGATGAAGATTTTAATAGATATAATAGTTATATTCATGATATAAGTGTTAAATCTTCAGTAAAAGAAAGAGAAGCTATTGAATGTGAACGTGAAGTTATGGATATGTTGATGGCTTCATATATGGAAAAGCGTATTAATCAAGAATTTGTAGGTAAAGTAGATTCTATAACTAAATTTGGTATGTTTGTACTTTTAGATAATGGTGTTGAAGGTTTAATTCATATTTGTAATATGAATGGTTATTTTAATTTTAATCAAAATAATATGACACTTGAATCTAATAATAGAACTTATCATATTGGTGATGAGGTAAATATTGTAGTTATAGGAGCATCTAAGAAATATCGTAAAGTAGATTTTATGTTAAAAGAAGATTATTTAGAATATATTAATTTTAAAGGTGATTTTTATGAATAATAAAGTTGTATCAGAAAATAGAAAAGCAAGACATGATTATTTTGTTGAAGATACATTAGAAGCTGGTATTAAATTAACTGGTACAGAAATTAAATCTGTAAGACTTAATAAAGTAAATATTAATGATGCATATATAGTAATTAAAAATAATACTGTACAAATTATTAATATGCATATAGCTAAATATGAAAAAGGTACCATTTTTAATCATGATGAAACTCGTACTAGGGAATTATTATTACATAAAAAAGAAATTTTAAAGATTCAAAATAGAATTAAATTAGATGGTATGACTTTAATTCCTTTATCACTTTATTTTAAAGGAAGCTTACTAAAAGTTGAACTTGGTATTTGTAAAGGTAAGAATTTAAGAGATAAAAGGGAATCTTTAAAAGAAGCCGATGCTAAAAGAAGAATCGAAAAAGCTATTAAGGAGATAAATCTTTATTGATTTATCTTCTTAAATAGTATATAATTCAAATATGGGCTAGTTTTGGATTCGCCAGGATTTAAGAATACTTGTAAGCATGTCATGGTTACGCATGTAAAAACGTCGAGGTTAAATAACCGCAAAAACTAATTTATTCGCAGGTTCTTTTATGAACGCTGCATACGCTTGCTAATTTAATTCAAGCGGCTTTCTTTAATAGTTTCCTATGCTATTAAACTAAAGTTTTACTATAGTAGGATATATTTTAATGCTGCCACCTTAAGTATTAAAATGAATTTAGTAAGGTTAGTTTATATTATGTTTGTTTTGTAGCAAGATATAAATGAAATTAATTATGAAACTAAACATGTAGAAAGCAAGGGTTATTGAGTTTTGTACCGGGGTTCAACTCCCCGCTGGTCCACCAATAGATATAGTAGACGAATATGCTAGATTTGAATTTATCGATGGCAGTTTGTCTTTAGTTATAAATTTAATAAAGTATGAAGAAAGTAGATAGAGATATCTGCTTTTTTTATTTTTCACAAAAAAGTTTTATAAAATTCTCAAATTAATGTCGAAAAATATTCATATTTTTTTGTAATTTTTTCAAAAGTATGATATAATTTTGACAAGTTATGACAATATTAGAAAAGTTTTGATGGAGGATTTATGATTATTACTATAGGCAGTGTTGTGAAAGATGATAATGACAATACATATAAATTAGCTGAAGTTATTGGTCAAGGTGGTTTTGGTACTGTTTATAAAGCAATTAGAGAAAGTGATTCTAAAATATTTGCAGTTAAAACATTACTTCAATCTTTTTCTAGTGATGATGATTTTCAGTCTTTTAAGAATGAGGTTTCGTTAGCGCAGATTGTTTCTGGTGAAAATATAATTAATTATGAATATGTACATAATGGAGAAACTTTTAATGAATTACCACCCTATATTATTATGGAATATGCAAATGGTGGAACTCTTGCACAAGAGATTGAAAAAAGAATTAAAGATGATAATCCTTATAGTAAGGAAGAACTTCACAAGATGTTTTTAGAATTGGTTAATGGAATGAAAATGATTAATGAAAAGTTAGTTCATAGAGATATAAAACCAGAAAATATATTAATTTCTAACGGTGTGTTAAAAATCTCAGATTTTGGTTTAGCAAAGATTGTAAATGATTCCACACGTTCAAAAACTTTAAAAGGGTATGGAACAGTTAAATATTTTGCTCCCGAAGCATGGAATTCAGAAAAAAACACAATTCAAATGGATATTTATTCAATGGGTATTATTTTTTATGAATTAGCAACTTTAGAATATCCTTATATAATTAAAAATAATGATATTCAAGAATATCAAAATGCTCACTTATATTCTGGCGTCAAAAATGCAAGATTATTAAAAGAAAGAACAACACCTGAAATCTATTCAATGATTATAAGAATGATAGAAAAACCAACGCAAAAAAGATTTAAAGCATGGGATGAAATTTTAAAGCATGTTAATAACTTTCTTATTGAGAAAAAAGACGCCTTAAGTAGTGTTGTAAATAAGGCGGTTCAAGTAAAAACTGAAAGAGATATAAAACGACAACAAGAAATAGAAGCAGAAAAAAGAAAGCAAGAAGAAATTTCTAATTTTTGTAAGTTGATAAAATCTCAATTCGAAAACGACATTTATTCAATATTAAATAACTTTGTTGAAGACTACAATTCTACATGTTCTACAACTGATAAGTGTAATTTACAAGATGGGTATACTTATGATCAACAATTATTAAGATACAGATTAGCAATACCAACAGTAAGTACAATTAAAATAGAATGTAAAGTTGTCCTAGAAAATAGTTATAGACACGAATATACTGATTATTTTGGAGAGGAAAGAGTGATGATGATTACACCTCAACTAAATAATAAAAATATTATGTGTTTTGTTGATATAAATAATGATAAAAATGGTTTTAATTTAGTGCTGTTGAAATCAGATGGAATATATGGTGATTGGTATATTGTTGATAACAAAAACAATTTAATACTATTATCATCAAATAGATATGATTATAAAAATGAGCCATTTTCATTTGGCGTTAGCGAAATTATCGAAGTTAAGAAATCGTATGAGGCAACACATTTATATTCGTCAAAACTAACACTTTTTTCTGAAGAAGCATTTTTAGATAGATTATCATTTTTATTAAAGTAAAGGGTGAAGTAGTATGAAATTAAGTGAAAAAGTTAAATATGTAAGAGCTAAATTAAGATTAACTCAAAAAGAATTAGCAGAAAAAACAGGTATACCAGAAAATACAATTATAAAATGGGAAACTGAGCAAACAACAAAACCACAAATGTCTAATTATGGTAAATTTATTGATTTTTGTGAAA
>CAZGBY010000026.1:0-24602 GCA_964524125.1 uncultured Clostridium sp. | reverse complement strand
CTATAAAAAAATGGACTTTTATCACTTAATTCCACTTTCTACTTGAAATTCGGCAACTTTTATTCAATTGATAAACCATTTAGTACTAAAACCATTTCTTCTTGTGTTAAATTATTTGAAATAATTTTAAAAACATAATTATTTAAATATAAAGTTAATGAATTTTCACTTTCAAAACATAAATAAGAATCACATAATATAAAATCATCATAAACTCTTGATGAAGCTAAAAGTTCATCTTTTAATTCTTGATAAACAATTGTATAAGAATATTCTCCACTATAAGAAATAATAGTTAGTTCATCACTATTATTTACAGAAACCTCTAAATCAAAAGGATTAGAAAATGTTATTGCACTACAAGTAGTTGACTTACCTTCTCCGAGTAATGACGTTTCTGAAGACATTATTTTATTTAAATTAAATTCATCATTTGAAATATCTTTATTAAATTCTAATAATGATACATTAAATATAATTTTTTCATCACTATCCGTATTATAAGTTATCTTAGATAATGATTTATCTGTTTTATTAATATATACATATTGACTTGTTAAAGATTTTTTCACCTTATGATTAATTTTAGATTTAATAATATAATAATCATCATTTTCTGATAACTCATAATTTGAATCATCTAAAATATCAGATACAACCTTATTTAAAATATAAATATGACTAGAATTTAAAGGCCAAGTACTTTCAAATTTAAATTCTTTATTAAGTTCAGGACATAATACATAAACACCATCAGAATTCTTTAATAGTACTTGCCTAGAATTAGATTCACGATTTTGATATGTAACTTTATATAAACTATCCTTTTTATATAAGATTTCCATATCAAATATATCACTACCTTCATCCTTATAAACTTCCATATTTCCTTTTAAAACATAAGAATCACAATCATTTACACTACTAATAAATTCATTATATACATCTGTTAAAGAATCCTTACTACAGGATACTAATAAACACATAAATGATAATACTAATAAAATTATTTTTTTCACAAGTCCACCTCATATATTTCAGTTTATATTATGAATATTCTTTTCAATTTATTCTTGTATAATAATTTAAAATTAGAAAATACTAAAATTGGAGGTAAAATAATGTCTATAGCACAAAAAATTGCATTAATATTTACAATCATAGGTGGACTCAATTGGGGACTAGTTGGTATATTTGATTTTAATTTAGTAGATTTTATATTTCAAACTGGTTCTATAATCTCAAGAGTAATATATTCTTTTGTTGGTATTTGTGCAGTATTTAATATTATTCTTTTCTTTTTAAGAATTTCAAATGAAGAACAAATGTAAAAAAGGTGTCTATCAAGCGATAGGCACCTAATCATTTTTAGTTTTCTTAGTTTCTTCAACTAATTCTTTAATTTTTATAAAACGATGATTTAATCCTGATTTAGTAATTTTTTCACCATAATCATTATTTAAAACCTCAAGTAATTCTTTAAATGATGAATCAGGATGATCTTTTCTTACTTTCATTATCAATAATATTTTAGGATCTAACTTTTCAAGAGGATAATTATATTCTAAATATTGAATGTTTAAAAGTTGAGCTTTAGCTGCGTCTAAAGTTTTTATTTCATTTGCAATTTCACTATTTACCTTACGATTTAAATTATTTTTAAATTCTCTTTGGATTTGAATTTCTTCTAATTTAAATACCATTTGACTAATACCAATTATTCTTAAAAAGTCAGCTATAGAACTTATTTCCTTTATATAAATAATAATATCATTTCTTCTTTTAGATAATTTAGCATTTAAATCAAAATGATTCATTAACCTTTGAATATATATTGCTTCTTTTTCATCACGAGAAGCTATTTCTAAATGATACTCACTCTTTTGTGGATCATTAACTGAGCCTCTTGCTAAAAAAGCTCCTCTTAAATAGCTTTTAATACAACACTCTCTAGTTTGATAATCGTTATGATTTATCGAAGTGCTTGAAAATAAATTTAACTCATTAATAATTGAATCACAATGATCCATAATAGAAACGACATAACTTTTCTTTTTTAATAATTTAGTACTTTCTTTTGATGCTAAAGACATCTGGCAATTATATAAATCTTTTACTAAATTCATAAAATATTTTACAACATGAGTATTAGAATTAGTAAAATTTATCATAAATGAACCATTATGTCTGACAATTTCGCTGTTTAATCTTAACATAGCCTCAAGAGATGCCATTTTACAACAAGATGACATATCCGTTATCATAGAAGCTTCATCTTTACAATATGATGCAAAAGACATAACAGTACCTTATTCTCCAAGTATTTGTAATAAAGATAATAAATCTTTAATACAATAAGTAGGATTTAATTTTTCACATTCTTCAAACTTATTAGAATACATTACATCACAAGTTCTAACACCAGCAGAAATACCAGCTTCAATATCTGTTGGATTATCACCTACATATAAAACATTAGCCTCCGGTTTAAGTAATTCTACTGCATGTAAAATACCTTCTGGATCTGGTTTTGGTACTTTTACTTCTTCTGCACCTAAAATTACATCAAAATACTTCCCCATGTTATATAAGTCTAACCCAAGATGAATAATTTCTTTTCTTTTTGAAGAAACAATACCAAGCTTATATCCTTTACGCTTTAAGATTTTAAGCATTGATATACAACCATCATATGGTTTCATATTTTCTTTATTTGTAATTGATACATTGTATTCTTTATAATATTCCATCATTTCTTTTATTTCTTCTTCAGATTTTGCATATTTTGAAAATGTTTCATATAAAGTAGGTCCAAAGAAGGAATCTAGATCTTCATCCGTTAATGTAAGTTCTGGATAAAAATGTTGAAAAGTATAAACAAAACTTTTATTAACAAGTGGTTGAGTATCTAGTAATGTACCATCAAGGTCAAATATAACTGTATCAATTCTATTTTTGTATACTTCTTCCAAAACATCTGAGTATAATGTTCTTGGGCCTTTAAACCTTTTTATTATTATAAAAGATATACCAAGTACTATAAATATTATACTTATTAATATAGAAACTTTAATATTTCCAATCATTAATACTTCATTAGCACCTGATTTAGAACGTAATGTTTCTGTAATAATTCTTACAATACCATACCAAGTTAAATATCCACCCATTAAATCGCCAGATTCTAGTTTTTTAAACTTTCTTCTAGCTACAAGCATAATTGCAAGTCCTATTAAATTAAGCGCTCCTTCATATAAAAAAGTAGGATGACGATAAGCACCTGAAATGTACATATTATCTGTAATAAAACGTGGTAATAAGATTTCAAATAATTTAGTATTTTCAACAATTGGTCCGTATAATTCTTTATTAAAGAAATTGCCCCATCTTCCAATGGCTTGAGCTGCTAGCAAGCATGGTGCAACCATATCTAGTGTTCGATATAAAGATACATTTTTAACCTTACACCATATTATAATAAATATAATCGTTACTATAATTCCTCCTTGTATAGCAAGTCCTGCAAGACCACCTTCAAGTCCAATTATTTTAGCAAAAGACCACGTTTGATCTAAATTAAATAAAATATACCATAGTCTAGCCCCAACAATAGCTGCAGGTACACATATAATAACTCCATAATAAACGAAATCTGAATATATACCTAATTTCTTTCCTTCTTTAAGACCCATATATACCGCAACTAATATACCAATTAATATACATATAGCATATAACTTTATTCCAAATATACCAAGTCCAGCTTCAAAAAGTACCATTATTCTTCCTCTCCTTTACCTTCTGCAAGTCTATTAATAGACTCTGTAAATTCTTTTGCACAATTAGTACCAAAATATTTAAGTTTTTCATTTAAGGCTGCACTTTCTACAAGCAATGCCGTATTTCTTCCTGCAAGTACAGGAATTACAACCTTAGGAATTTCTGTATTAAAGTATTTAGTAGTTTGTGTTTCAAGTCCAAGTCTATCATAATACTTTCCATCTTCCCATTTTTCAAGTTCAACTACAAGTTTAATCTTTTTAGATTCTCTAAATGCCCCTGCACCAAAAAGTCTACCAACATCTACTATACCGATTCCTCTAATTTCTATATAACGTTCTAATACTTTTGGTGCACTACCAATTAAATAGCCGGGTTCTGCTTCATAAACATCCACTCTATCATCAGATATTAATTGATGACCTCTCCTTATTAGTTCTAGTGCAGTTTCACTTTTACCAATACCACTTTTACCCATAATTAAAGTACCCATACCATTAATATCCATAAGTACTCCATGTACAGTTTGACGTGGTGCAAGTTGATTATGTAAGTAATTATATAATTTAGATGATATAGCAGTTGTACGTAAATTAGATTTTAATACAGGAATTTTTAAATCATTTGCAAGGTTTAAAAAATATTGTGGAACTTCTACATTTAAAGAACAAATTACACAAGGAGGCATTTTATTAAATATATGCTTGACTCTACTTTTAGCTACCTCAACATCTAATTTATTTAAAAATGATATTTCTTTAGAACCAATTAAAAATACTCTACCATTTTGAAAAAAATCATAAAATCCTGCAAATTCAAGACCTGGTCGTTCAACATTTTGATCTGGTATTTCATTTGAAATGCCATCAGAACCAGCTAGAAGTTCTAAATTCAAATCTTTTATTAATTTATTCACTGTTATAGACATTATAATAACCTTCTTTCTAAACTGATTTTAGTAATTATTACTTCTTGTAAATCAGTTATTAATTGTCCAACTATAAAATATATTATAATTGATGGGAATGACTTAAAATGATATAAATATTCTAAATTTGAAAAGTAATAAACAATTAAAATTAAAATTAAAAATGCACAAATACTATTAATAAAAAAATTCTTTTTAAACATATTATTAATTCTTAATGTTTTATATAAAGATTTTATTATTGATAATATTAAAACCAAATATATAGCATTTACCTTACTTACAGATATATAATTAAACATAAAAATACCATAAGCTAAATAAAAACCTATAAAATTAAATATTAACGATTGTATAAATACTTTTAATTTTCTTACTAATATATAAAATGTTGGTGGTTTTTTTAAACTATTAAATAATAAATTTAATTTATCTTTTTGAGATTGTTCAATATTTTCATTATCTTCTAATTGTTTTAATAGTTCTTCTAATGTTATTTTATTCTTATCATTTTTCATATTTACTACCTAATTCCTATTTAAAATTATATCATATAGTTTATGTTTAGTCTACTTTTACCTAAATTCTTTTATGATAAGATATTAATAAAATCACACTAAATAAATAGTATGATTTTACTAATTTAATATTAAATTTATTTAAGATAATCACGTAAATACTTGCCTGTATAACTTAATTCATTATCAACTAAACCCTCAGGTGTTCCTTGATAAAGTAGTGTACCACCTTTATTACCACCTTCTGGTCCTAAATCAATAATATAATCTGCAAGTTTTATTACATCTAAATTATGTTCAATAATAACTATTGTAGCGCCTTGTGATTTCATTTTAAATATAACATTCATTAACCTTTTAATATCATCAATATGAAGACCTGTAGTAGGTTCATCCATTACATATAAAGTTTTTGGTGTTATCTTAGAATGAAGTTCATATGCAAGTTTTACTCTTTGAGCTTCTCCACCAGATAGAGTTGTAGAAGATTGACCAAGTTTAATATAACCTAAACCTACATCTAACATCGTTTGAAGCTTAGATTTGATTTTAGGTATATTTTCAAAAAATTCATACGCTTCTTTTACCCTCATATCTAATACTTGTGCTATATTTTTACCCTTAAATGTACAATCTAATGTTTCACTATTATATCTTGTACCAGAACACGCTTCACAAGCTACATAAACATCAGGCAAAAACTGCATAGAAATTCTTTTAACTCCATCGCCCGAGCATGCTTCACATCTTCCACCTTTTACATTAAATGAAAATCTACCTTTATCATATCCTCTTGATTTGGCAATACTAGTACCTGCAAATAATTCTCTAATATCATCAAATACTCCTGTATAAGTAGCTGGATTTGAACGTGGAGTTCTTCCAATAGGCGTTTGAGAAATTTGAATTACTCTATCAATATTTTCTAGTCCTTTAATTTCTTTACATTTACCAGGATAAATCTTTTTAGCTTTATAAAGTTTAACATATAAATTTTTATATAATACTTCATTTACAAGGGATGATTTTCCACTACCAGATACACCTGTTACAAGAGTTAAAGTACCCATAGGTATTTTTACATTTATCTTTTTCAAATTATGAGACTCTGCACCCTTTATTTCAATAAATTTACCATTTCCTTTATATCTTTCTTTAGGCAGTTCAATTTTCTTCTTACCAGATAAATATAGACCTGTTATACTATTTTCATTTTGCATAACTTCTTTAGGTGTACCACAAGCTACAACTTCTCCACCTAAATCACCAGCTCCAGGTCCTATATCTACTAGATAATCAGATTGTAACATCGTATCACTATCATGTTCAACAACTATTAAAGTATTACCTAAATTACGCATTTCTTTTAATGTGTCAATTAATCTTTGATTATCTCTTTGATGTAGCCCAATAGATGGTTCATCAAGTACATATAAAACACCTGTAAGTTGAGACCCTATTTGGGTTGCAAGTCTTATTCTTTGAGCCTCTCCACCAGACAATGTGTCTGCACCACGAGATAAAGTTAAATATTCAAGTCCTACATTTTCTAAAAAATGAAGTCTGTCCTTAATTTCTTTAATACATTGACTAGCAATAGTCTCATCTGTTTTATTTAATTTTATAGTATCAAAAAATTGATATAATTCTTCAATTGACATAGAACATAAATCATTTATAGATTTGCCATTTATTAAAATAGATAATACTGTATTATTTAATCTAGCCCCATGACATGTTGTACATTCACATTCAACCATATATGATTCAATCCATTCACGAATCCAATCTGAATTAGTTTCTAAATAACGTCTTCTAAAATTTGTAATGACTCCTTCAAAATAATCTTTATGATCATGATTTCTACCACTTGATGATTTCATTTTAAAATCAATCTTATCAGGAGAACCATAAAATATTATTTTCTTATGTTTAGAAGGAAGATCAATAAATTTAGCCTTCGTATCTATATTATAATAAGCACATGTTTGTTGAAGTTCTAGATTTGTAAGATTTTCCTTGTCTTGATTCTTATATGGTAAAATAGCTCCATTTTCAATTGATTTGTTATTATCAACAATTAAATCCTCGGACACTTCAAGACGATGACCTAACCCATTACATTCGGGACAAGCTCCTAGTGGTGAATTAAATGAGAAAAGTCTCGCATCTATTTTAGGCATTGTAAAGCCACATTCTTTACATGCAAAATGTTCTGATAAAAACATTTCATTATCATCATAAAGAACCCTTACAAAACCATCAGAAAATTTAAGGGCTACTTCTAAAGCTTCACTTATTCTTTCTTTAATTCCTTCTTTTAATACAAAACGTGATACAACTATATCTATATCATGTTCTTTCGTTTTTTCAAGTTTTACCTCTTCTTCAAGTGATATAATTTGCCCATCTACTCTAACTCTTACAAAACCTTCACGTAAATATTTTTCAAATACTAATTTATGTTCACCTCTTGTATGAGTAACAACAGGAGATAATACCCATATTTTAGAACCCATTGGTAAAGAAAGAACTTTTTTTATCATATCTTCTTTAGTATCACCTTGAATAGGTATATGATGATTAGGACAATAAGGAATACCTATTTTAGAATACAAAAGTCTTAAATAATCATAAATCTCAGTTTGAGTTCCAACTGTAGAACGAGGATTTTTACTTGTTGATTTTTGATCTATTGAAATTGCAGGAGAAAGTCCTTCTATAGAATCAACATCAGGTTTTTCACTACCACCTAAAAATTGTCTAGCATATGGTGATAAAGATTCAATAAATCTTCTTTCTCCTTCTTTAAAGATTGTATCAAATGCAAGCGATGATTTTCCACTTCCTGAAAGTCCTGTAAGTACTACAAGTTTATTTTTAGGAATTTCAAGTGATATATTTTTTAAATTATTTTCTCTTGCACCTTTAATTATTAATTTATCCAAGAAAATCACCTCTATTTAGATTCTTCAATAATTTCTAAAAATCTTTGTTCATCTATTACTTCTATTCCAAGAGATATAGCCTTGTCAAGTTTAGAACCAGCTGCTTCACCCGCAATAACAAGATCAGTTTTTTTAGAAACACTATCTTGAGTTTTCCCACCAAGTGATTCAATTATACGTTTAGCCTCACTTCTTTCAAAACTAGACAAGCTTCCTGTAAGTACAATTTTCTTATTAGTAAAATAAGATTGTTTAACTTCTACTTTTTCTATACTTGTAGTTAAACCAAGTTGTTTTAATTCTTCAATTAATTTAAGATTATCTTCATCATCAAAGTAAGATCTTACATCACTTGCAATAACTTCACCTATATCATCAATTTGGCATAACTCTTCATATGAAGCATTTATTATATTATCAATAGATGAAAAGTGTAGAGCTAATATTCTTGAAACTTTAGCACCACAATGACGAATACCAAGTCCAAATAATAAACGAGAAAGATCTTGTTTCTTACTTTCTTCAATCGCATCTAAAAGTTTATCAACACTTTTAGTCCCCATTCTTTCTAAAGCTATTAATTCTAAGTATTTATCTTTAAGTCTAAAAATATCACTAATTTCAGAAATATATTTATTTTGATATAATATTCTTACAAGTTTTTCACCTAAAGTATCAATATCATATGCAGGTTTAGACGCAAAATGAATTAAGCTATTAATTCTTTTTTCATCACATGAAGGATTCATACAAAAGTAATCAGCCTCGCTTGGTTTTCTTACAAGTTTTGACCCACAACATGGACAGTTATCAATCATCTTAAAAGGAATGGCATCCTCTTTTCTTTCTTCTTTAATAGCCTTTACAACTTCAGGAATTACATCTCCAGCTTTTCTTATTACGATAATATCATTTATATGAATATCTCTTTCCTTAATAAAATCTTCATTATGAAGTGTTGCACGTGAAATCATTGAACCTTGTACTAAAACAGGGTTAAAGCAAGCAACTGGAGTAATATTTCCAGTACGTCCAACTTGGAATATGATTTCATTAAGCTTAGTATGTACCTCAACTGGTGGATATTTATAGGCTATGGCCCATTTAGGATATTTAGCTGTAACACCTATTTCATCATAAGAGTTAAAATCATTAACCTTAAGTACAATTCCATCAATATCATAATCTAAAGTATCTCTTATTTCTTTAATTTCTTCAATAAAAGAAATAACCTCATCAATATTATTGCAATGTCTAAAATATGGATTAACTTTAAATCCTAATTCTTTTAAACATCCAAGTGCATCATATTGTGTTAATACATCTACTCCAGATGTTGCATAATATAAAAAGACATCTAATTTTCTTTTGGCAGTAATTTTAGGATCTAAAACTCTTATAGAACCAGCTGCGGCATTTCTACAGTTTGCAAACAAATCTTCTTCATTTTCTTCACGTTCTAAATTAAGTTTAATAAAACTCTTTTTAGGCATAAAGATTTCTCCTCTTACTTCAGCTGTTAGATGAGTTTTAAGTTTAAGAGGTACTGATTTAATCGTTTTAACATTACTTGTAATGTTTTCACCCTTACTTCCATTTCCTCTAGTTGCGGCTCTTGTTAAAATACCATTTTCATATTTTAAAGATACTGACAAACCATCTATTTTAAGTTCGCAAACGTATGTGGCATTAGGTGCGACTTTTTTAACACGATTATCAAATTCTTTAAGTTCTTCGTAACTAAATGCGTCTTGTAGACTCATCATTGGAACATCATGAGTTACAGATTCAAATTTTTTTAAAGCTTCTCCTCCAACACGAGATGTTGGAGAATTAGGTAATTTAAATTCTGGATATTTATTTTCAAGTTGTTCAAGTTCAACCATTAACTTATCATATTCATAGTCTTCCATTGTAGGATTATCCATCACATAATAATCATGGTTAGCTTTTTCTAAAATATTTACAAGTTCTTCAATTCTTTCTTTTGACATAATTATCACCTTTATATTTAGATATTAATATAAATCTATTTTACCACAAATTTTGACTTTTTAATTATTAAGTTTAAACTTTTATAATAGTTATTTTTTTGATATAATTACATCAGGTGATAATTATGGAAAGAACTGCCTTATTTGTTAATAAATTAAAACTTAAAAATGTTAAAAATGAAATAAGTTTTTCTGCATATGCTAATTCTATTTGTACAATAATATCTAAAAGTGATGAACTTTTACATAATCTAGTTTATAAATTATTAAATAATAAAAATAAAGATTATATAGTTTCTTACTATGATCATAGAATTGATAAGGAAAAGAAATATATTATGAATTTCTTAGGATATATGCCAAAAGATTTGCCTGGTTTTAAGAAAATTAAAGTTAAAGAATATTTTGAATATAGTTCTACTTTTTATCAAGGAGATTTTTTAAATAACGCTTTAGAGTTAATTAAATATTTTAATATTAATGAAGACAGTTTACTTAGAAATTTAAATTATGAAAATAAGAAAATTATATCATTTATAGATTCTATTTATTTTGAACCTGAAATAGTTATATTAGAAGAGCCGTTTACTAATATAGGAAATATTAATGCAGTTAAAATGATAAGAAAATTAGAAGAGATTAAACAAAATGGATTTTCAGTAATTATAACAAATCCTACTAATAAAGAGTTAAATATATGTGATAATATTTTATCACTTACAGAAAATGGTATTTCAAATTATAAAAAATCAGTAAAGAATGATAAGTATAAAGTATCATTTACTTTAGATGATATAACATTTAAAGATACTGATATTATTAATAGTATTGGTTGTGAAAATTTAATTATTACTAAACATAAAGTTAATTTCAAATATAAAGGAAATACACAAGATTTACTTCTTAAATTATCAAAATTAGACCTGAAAGATTTAAATATAGAATCAGTAAATATCTATGAAATATTAGGTGACTAGAATGAATGTAGTTAAATTTGATTTAAAAAGAATAAAGAATATTGTACTTGTGTTTAATATTATTATGATATTATATTTAACTTTAACATTATGTTTATATCCAGTACTTACTACTAATAAGGATTCTTTTAATAATTTGATTAATAATTTGCCTAGTTTACTTAAGAAAGCTTTAGGTATCAAATCAACCTTAGAAGGAATACTTAATTATTATGCTTTAACAATTAATATTGTACTAATAATAGGAGCGTTATACGCTATTTTCTTAGGTTTTTTCTTGATTTTAAAAGATAAAAAAGATAATGTATCATCTTTTTATTTAAATAAACCAATATCAGAAATTAGTGTTATTAAACAAAAAATAATTGCAGGTATATTAGCACTTTTAATATCTTGTTTGTTATATCATATAATATCCATTATATTGATATTTATATTTAAAAATGAATCAATTAATATTTGGACTATATTCCAAATTAATTCATCTATATTCTTACTTGAAATTGTGTTTTTCTTAGTAGGTATGTTAATAGGACTTTTTATTAATAAAAAAAGAACATTTATAATTCCATCTATAATTACTATATTTATATTTGAAGAAGTTCATTTAATATCAAATGCACTTAATATAACCATACTTAAATATATTAATCCTTTTTCTTATTTTAATGTGCTAGATATATTAAATACTGGTTCTTATCAATATAGATTTATTGTAATAACTGTATTTTTAGTAATATTCTTATATAATTTTATTATTAATATTTATAAAGAAAAGAATGAAGATTAAATCGGCGTAATCTTCATTCTTTTTTAATTATTCAATTTCTTATTTGTACGATTTTACCATAAACAAATTCCAAAAATATTTAAAAGTAAACAACAACAAACAATTATAAAGGATAGAATCCCTAAAGCTATACCTATAGAATCTGTTATCTTTTTTTCTGATTTTGGATAACAAACTATTGATGATACACCACATATAATTGATATTATTAAAGTTACTAAAGATAATACAAATAATACAAATACCCAATGCGGCAAGCTATTTCCTAAATACTCAGAAAGGATTTTAGTACTAAAATTCATAAATAAACCAAATGGTAGATTACATAAAGCTATTATTACAGCTATAGAACCAAAAATAAATGCCAAATTATTTTTTAAAAATAACTTTGTTTTCTCAACATTGTCATTAACATCTTTTGTCTCTTCATCTTCTTGTATAGACATATTTGAGAAAAAATTATTATCATTAAATTCCATTTTCATAAATTAATCACCACTCATCGAACATAATAAGGATTTGGTTTAGCTAATAAGTTTAAAAAATCAATAATAACTCCAATAAATAAAAATCCAAAAGTACATGTATATACTATTCCTGTACCGATTTTACGTTCATAATATTTATGGCCTCCAAGCCAACCAAGAAAAATACATAATAATATTGAAACCCATTTATTACAAAGTACACGCCCTTGATTGTTACTAACCATGTTATTGTTTTGATTTTGATTTTGATTAGAGTTATTAATAACTATTTGTGGTTGATTTTGAATAGTATTACCCACTTGGCATCCACAATGTGGACAAATTACTGCATTTCTATTAATTTTAGCTCCACATTCTAAGCAAAATTTTGTATTTTCAAAATTTTCATTCATCATATAATCTCTCCTTTTTTAAAACATAATAAGATTTTTTTATATTGAAAACCTTAATTTTAGTATATTACAAATGTATAGCAAAGTCAACCCATATGGATGGTTTTTTTTATTAATTGTTGTGCTAATATACATATACAAATAACATTTCTTTTGGGAGGTTATCATGAATATACTTAAAAAAATTAACTTAATGAGAATAGAACGTGGATGGTCAATTTACAGATTATCAATTGAGTCTGGTGTGTCACAATCAACATTAACTAATATGTTTAATCGTGAAACCCTTCCATCAATACCTACTTTAGAATCAATATGCAACGCTTTTAAAATCACTTTATCAGATTTTTTTAAAGAAGAAAATAATACTTATATATATGAAGATGATGAAATTTTGTCTTTATTTCATAAATTAAATGGTTCATCTAAAGAATCAATTTTAACAATAATGAAAGAACTTATTAACAAATAATTTACATATATAAAGAAAAGAATGAAGATTAAATCGGCGTAATCTTCATTCTTTTTTAATTATTCAATTTCTATATACCTTAGTGGTAATTCTTGCATATTATGTTTATTAATCTTTAATATTAACAAACCATTTTCTAATTTTGCATTGATATCTTCTTCTTTAATATCAACACCTACACTATATTTTCTTTCATAAATGCCTTCATATCTTTCTTTTCTAATGATTTTAACATGTCTTTCATATGAATGACGTTTGTTAAAATCCGCACTTAAGATTAAGTATCCATCATTTAATGATAATGATATATCTTCCTTAAGTACATCAGGCATTTCTATTCTCATTTCATAATAACTACCAAAATCATAGATATCAGTTTTCATTAAATCTGAATTTGCATAATCAAATACAGTCTTTGAAATATTATAATTATTTTTAATAGGTAAATTTTCCATATTAGCCTCCAATTTAAATAAGAGAATATATTATATTTTTCTTATGGAAGGATGATTTGCACTAAGTTTTTTAATACCATAGTCTTGACTAAACGCTACAGTAATAATATTTCCATTTTTTTCAACAACTATACCATCACCAAATGCTTTATGATTAATTTTATCACCTTGATTAATTTCAATTGCTATAACTTCCTCTTTAACTTCTTGTTTTTTACTTAATGATAAATCAGAATTTATATTTGTATTTATAGGACGTTTTATTTGCGATAAAATATTTAAATTTTCAACACCCATTTCATTTATATAACAAGATGGTGCATTATTAGAATGATTTCCATAAAGAATTCTAGATGCGGCATTGGTAATATAAAGTTTTTCCATAGCTCTTGTTATACCAACATAACAAATTCTTCTTTCTTCTTCAAGTTCTAAAGCTGTTGTTGAATTATAACTTGGAAATATTCCTCTTTCCATAGCAGGCAAAAATACAACCTTATATTCTAATCCTTTAGCTTGATGATATGTCATTAATTTTATGCATTGTGAAGATTCTTCTTTATTGTCAGTATCAGTTCTTAAAGAAAGATCAGAAAGCAATTGTTTTAATACATCTTCTCTTGATGTATCATAATATTCATATGCTTCTTCTAAAACTGTCTTTATTTCAAGAACATTTTCAAGTCTGTCTTTTCCTTCTTCACCCATATTATCAAGCATTTTCTTATAACCAGTTTTACTTAAGATGCCATCAATTATTTTTTCAAAAGGTTTATCATCATCTTTAATATATTCATCAAAAAGTTCAATAATATTAAATTTAAAATCAATTAAATTTTGATAACCAATACCTGATGTTTTTAAATGATCAATAGCTTTAAATAATGAACAATTATTTAAAAGTGCACATTCTTTTAATTTATCAAGTAATGCATCTCCAATTTTTCTTTTAGGTTCATTTACAATTCTTTTAAAAGAAAAATCATCATCATTATTAATAATAACTCTTAAATACGCAATCATATCTTTAACTTCTTTTCTTTCAAAGAAAGAAAGTCCACCATAAATTACATAAGGTAGTTTATATCTTATAAAGATATCTTCAAATTGACGAGATAAAGCATTATTTCTGTAAATTATTGCAAAATCAGAATAATTATACCCCATCATACATAGTTCTTGTATTTTATCCCTAACAAACATAACTTCATCATATGATGAGGAAGCTCTATGATAAATTGGTAGTTCATCACCTTTATTATTTGTAAATAAATTCTTTTTAATTCTATTTTCATTATTATCAATTACATTATTAGCAATTTTTAAAATAGGATTAGTTGAACGATAATTTTCTTCTAGTAAAATTGTTTTACAAAGAGGAAAATCCGATAAAAAATTATCAATATTTTCAACTTTAGCTCCTCTAAATGAATAAATAGATTGATCTTGGTCTCCTACAATAAAAATATTTTGATATTCATTTACTAATAACTTCATTAAATCATATTGTAAAATATTTGTATCTTGAAATTCATCAATCATAATATAGGAAAATTTCTTTTGATACTTTAAAAGAACATTTTTTCTTTCTTTTAAAAGTTCATAAGTAACCTTAATTAAATCATCAAAATCAAGTAAATTATCTTTTTTTAACGAATTATTGTATTCATCATAAATATGATAAAAATACTTTTTTAATGAAGGATCTTTTATATCAAATACTTCACCATTTTTAGCATCACTAATTAACCCTTTAATAGTTTTAGCTTTAAATTCTTTTGGATCTTTATTATCACGTTTTAATATTTCTCTTATAATTTTTAAAGAATCATCCTCATCAATAATAGTAAAATTATTATTATAGCCATGAAATTCATCAAGTTCTATTCTTAAAAATCTAGCACAGAAACTATGGAATGTAGAAATCCACATCTTAGATACATCTTCACCAGTCAATTTAGCAACTCTTTCTTTCATTTCACGTGCCGCTTTATTAGTAAATGTAACAGCTAAAATATGAGAAGGATATAGACCAAAATCATTAATTAAATATGCAATTCTATATGTTAATACTCTAGTTTTACCACTACCTGCACCAGCCATAACCATGACTGGTCCTTCAGTAGTTAAAACAGCTTCTTTTTGTTTATCATTTAAAGATGTTAAATCCATAAAATCCAGTCCCTTCTTTTTAAAAGAAATTAATCTTTTAAAGAATCTAAGTATTCTTCATAAGTTGTCATCTTATCTTTAATACCATCTACTTCAAAAGAAATAATTCTATTTGCGACAGTTTCAAGTAATTCAGCATCGTGAGATGAGAATAAGATATTTCCTTTATATGAAGTCATACCTTCATTAAGTGCAGTAATTGATTCAAGGTCTAAATGGTTAGTAGGGTCTTCCATAAGTAAGACATTACTTTGTTCTAACATCATCTTGGCTAATATACATCTTACCTTTTCACCACCTGAAAGTACTGTAGACTTTTTCATAGATTCTTCACCTGAAAATAACATTCTACCTAACCATCCACGAATAAATGATTCAGTTTGATCTTCAGGTGAAAATTGTCTTAACCAGTTAATAAGGTCAAGTCTATCATCTTGAAAGAATTCTTTATTTTCTTGCATAAGGTAAGAACGAGATGTAGTTACTCCCCATTTAAATGAACCACTATCAGGTTCTTCTTTTCCAAGTAAAATATTAAATAAAGTAGTGATTACCATTGAATTTTCAGATAAGAAGGCTATTTTATCACCTTTTCTTACAGTAAAGCTTAAGTTTTCAAATAAACCTTTTTTGGTTAATCCTTCAACAGTTAATATGTCATTTCCAACTTCACGTTGTTGTTTAAATCCAATAAATGGATATTTACGTGATGAAGGTTCAATATCTGTTAAAACTAGCTTATCTAGTAATTTCTTACGACTTGTAGCTTGACGAGCTTTTGATTTATTAGCACTAAATCTTGCAATAAATTCTTGTAATTCCTTAGCTTTTTGCTCAGCTTTTTTATTTTGGTCTTTTTGTTGTTGAAGTAATAATTGACTTGATTCATACCAGAATTCATAATTACCAACATAAAGTTTAATTTTTCCATAATCAACATCACAAATATGTGTACATACATTATTTAAAAAGTGACGGTCATGAGATACAATTAAAACCGTATTATCAAAATTAAGTAAGAAGTTTTCAAGCCAACGTGTTGATTTATAATCTAGATTATTTGTAGGTTCATCTAAAAGTAAAATATCAGGATTTCCAAATAATGCTTGAGCAAGTAAAACTTTAATCTTGATTTTAGCATCAATATCAGACATCATTTGATAATGATATTCATCTGTAACACCTAAACCATTTAAAAGAGTCGCAGCATCTGATTCAGCTTCCCAACCATTTAATTCCATAAACTCTCCTTCTAAATCTGAAAGACGCATACCTTCTTCATCAGTAAGAGTTTCTTTTGCATAATAAACTTCTTTTTCATCCATTATTTCAACAAGTCTTTTATGACCTAAAAGAACAGTTTTTATAACTGAATAATTATCAAATGCATTTTGATTTTGTCTTAAAACAGACATTCTTTCTTTGGGGTCTTTAACAACTTCACCTTCAGTAGATTCAATTTCTCCAGAAAGTAATTTTAAAAATGTTGATTTACCAGCACCATTAGCACCAATAATTCCGTAACAGTTTCCTTTATCAAATTGAATGTTTACTTTATCAAATAATTTTCTAGAACCATATTGCAGGCCTAAATTAACAGTTTTTAACATAAATAATCGCTCCTTTTATCGTTTAAAAAGCCGCCATATGGCAGCTTTATATTATAATGTAAATGATGATTTTAAATTTGCTGTACAGTTAAAAATTAAATCATCTTTAGTAGAATTTGTATCAGTTACATAGTAACCATTTCTTACAAATTGATATCTATCTTGTGGTTTTGTATCACGAAGTGATTCTTCAACATATCCTTTATAAGTACGAATACTATTTGGATTTAACTTATCAAATAAATCTGCATCTTTATTTTCTTCACTCTCAGGAAGTAATAATGATTCAAAAACATTGAATGTAGCAGGAATTGAAGTGGTTTCTTCTACAAAGTGAATATTACCATTAGGTTTTCTTTCATTAAATCCAGAACCAGATTTAGTTTGTGGATCATAAGTACAAAGAAGTTCCTTAATTTCACCATTTTCATCGTAGATAATTTCATTACATTTAATAAAATAAGCATGCATTAAACGTACTTCTATATCTTTAGATAAACGTTTCCATTTCTTGTTAGGTTTTTCTGTCATAAAGTCATCACGTTCAATAAAGATATGACGTGAGAAAGCTATCTTTCTAGAACCCATCTCTTCATTTTCAGGATTGTTAGGGCATTCTAAATATTCAACTTGACCTTCTGGATAATTTGTAATAGTTACACGAAGTGGATTAATTACTGCATTAGGACGAGAAGCTTTTAGTTTTAAATCATCTCTTAAAAAGTTTTCAAGAAGTGAAAAATCTATAGTTGAATTAACTCGTGAAAGACCAGTTGAAATAATAAAATTTTTAATAGAATCAGCAGTAAATCCTTTTCTTCTTAAACCAACAAGAGTAGGCATTCTACAATCATCATATCCAGATACCTTACCAGCATCAACTAAAGCTCTTAAATATCTTTTAGATAATACTGTATTTGCAATATTAAGTCTACCAAATTCATATTGATGTGGAGTAGAGTCAACTTCACAGTTTTCAACTACCCAATCATATAAAGGACGGTGGTTATCATATTCAATAGAGCATAAAGAATGAGTGATTCCTTCAAATGCATCTTGTAAAGGATGTGCAAAGTCATACATAGGATAAATACACCATTTATTTCCCTGACGATGATGTTCATTATGAATAATTCGATAAATTACAGGGTCACGCATATTGATATTTGGACTTTTCATATCAATTTTAGCACGAAGTGTTTTTTCTCCGTCTTTATAAAGACCGTTTTTCATATTTTCAAAAAGTTCTAAATTTTCCTCAACACTTCTTGATCTATAAGGAGATTCAATACCTTCACCATTATTAGTATCACGCATACGAGACATTTCTTCTTGAGAAAGATCATCAACATAAGCTAGTCCTTTTTTAATTAATTTAATCGCTTCTTCATAAGTTCTTTCAAAATAATCAGAACCATATAAAATTTGATTTGGAGTATAACCTAGCCATTTTAAATCTTCGATAATCGCATCAACAAATTCCTGACGTTCTTTTGTTGGGTTTGTATCATCAAATCTTAGGTTAGTTTTACCATTGAATGCACGAGCTGCTTCAAAATTAGTAATTATAGCTCTTGCATGTCCAATATGTAAGTAAGCATTTGGTTCAGGAGGAAAACGTGTAATAATTTCTTTTACACGACCACTTGCTAAATCATCTGCCATTATCGTTTTTACGAAGTTTGAAGTTTCTTCCATAATTATCACCTATTTATTATTATACATTATTTTTAATATTTTTCATAGTCTAGTTTATTAATTAATATAATTAAAACCTAAATATGACATTCTTCTATCGAATCTAATTCCATAGAACTATCGGCATTCATATCAAGACTATCAACTTTATTATTCTTTAAATATCTAAAATATCCTGCGCAAGCAAGCATAGCTGCGTTATCAGTACAGTATTTTATAGAAGGAATACATATTTCTAAATTTGAATCATGATTCATTTTATGAAGCTTTTCTTTAAGTCCTCGATTTGCCGAAACTCCACCTGCTACAATCAGTTGTTTAACATTATATTCCTTGCATGCACGAAGTGCCTTTTTTACTAAAACATCCGTAACACTTTCTTGAAAAGATGCACATAAATTAGCCACATTAATTTCCTCACCACGTTGAGTAGCGTTATGATGTAGATTAATTACAGCACTCTTAAGTCCTGAAAAACTAAAATCATAATTATCACCAAGCATTACACGTGGTAAATGATAAGTATCTGAACCTTCATGTGCAAGTTTATCTACTTTAGGACCGCCTGGATAACCAATTCCTACAACACGTGCAACTTTATCATAAGCTTCACCTACTGCATCATCTAAGGTTTGTCCTAGTATTTCAAAATCAAAATGATCTTTCATATAAATAAGTTCTGTATTTCCACCTGAGACAAGTAAAGCAATAGAAGGAAATTTCATATCATGTTCAATGCTATTTGCATATATATGACCAGCTAAATGATTAACCCCGATAATTGGAATATTATACATTAAAGCTAAAGTTTTCGCTGCGTTAATACCTACAAGTAATGAACCAATCAGACCAGGCCCTTGTGTTACAGCTATAAGATCAATATCAGAAGGTTTAACACCAGCTTCTTTAAAACACTCTTCAAAGACCATAGATATATTATAAACATGATGACGAGACGCAACTTCTGGTACTACTCCACCAAATAATGTATGAATATCTATTTGACTTAAAACTACATTAGATAATACTTCTTTACCATCTTTTACTATTGCACAAGCTGTCTCATCACAACTTGATTCAACTCCAAGTACTAGCATATTACCCCTCCATTTCACACTTTTTCTCTAAAAAAAGAGCATCTATTCCATTATAGTAACCTTTTCTTTTTCTTAATAATTTATATCCAAGTTTTGTATATAAAGATATTGCACGATGATTTGTTTCTTTAACTTCTAAAATAGAAGTTTTAGGTTTTAATGTATCAAATAAATGATTCATTAATTTTAATCCTAAACCTTTTCTTTGATATTCTTTATTTATACATAAATTATAGATTTCTAGAATATCTCCATCATATGAATATGATACATATCCTAAAATATTGTTATCTTCTTCTATTACAACCGCACCAAGTAATGGGTTTGAAATAAGTTCATTTAAAGTATTAAAACCTAAAGTTGATGATAATGTATCTAACTCTAAAGATATAATTTCATCAATATCTTTTGTATTAATTTGTCTTAGCATTTAAATTCCTCTCAGCTTCAGTTTCTTGTAAATAATTAGGTTCTAAAGAATGAGGATTTTGATTTAATTTAGCTTGTTTAATACATTTTATAGGATCAACTATAAAATCATTTTCAGTTACAATTTTAGCATTTGGATATAAAGATTTATATTCTTCTTGATTTCTTATTTTTTCATCATCAGTTCTTATTCCATTTAAATAATGGGCACAAAATGCATTACCACGCCTTGAGTCAATCATTGAAAGTACTTCACCAAAACACCCTGATGATATTAAATCAAGTGTTGATATTTCATATACTTCTTTATGTAAAAAAGTACCAATCATTTTACTAACTGTAACACCCATTCTAACGCCAGTATAAGAACCGGGCCCAATACCACATACAATTCTTGTAATATCGTTACAAGTAATATTTGCACATTTAAGCATATCTTCAAGTTGTGATACAATATTCTTTGCATGATCATTTTGACCTTTTATATATCGTTCATCAATTACTTTATCATCACATACTAAAGCTTCGTATAAAACTTTAGTTGCACTATCAATTATTAAAGTATACATTCAAGCTCACCAACTATCTTCTTATAACGAGTACCAATTCCTTCAATAGAAATTTGTCTTTCATTTTCATTTATAATTTTAATATTTACCATTATATATTCATCTGGTAATAATTCTTTTACTTGAAATGGCCATTCAACTACACAAACACCATCAGAATCAAAGTATTCATATAAATCAAAATCATTACCAAGTCCTTCAAGTCTATATAAATCTAGGTGATATAAATTAATATTTCCTTTATATGTTTTAACTATTGTAAATGTAGGAGAATTTATAACTTTCTTAACTCCTAAAGCTAAACCTATTCCTTTAGTAAATGTTGTTTTACCTGCAGAAAGGTTACCTTCTAATAATATAACATCTTTAGCATTTAATAATGCACCCAATTTAGACGCTAAATGAATCGTTTCTTCTTGATTTTTAACATTATAAATCATTTTTATCACCTTTTATAATTATACTAAATAATATATTTTTTGTAAAACTTATTTAGATAATTGTTCAAACTTTTTTATACCCTCAATAAATCTTGAAACTCCATCTTCTATTAAAGAATGTGGCATAGCGACATTCATTCTGATGAAATTCATACCTGCTTTGCCATATTTAGTACCCGAAGAAAGTATAAGACCTGTTTCTTTTCTTATAAAATCTGTAAGTTTATCAGAATCATTTGAAACATAAGATATATCTATCCACATTAAATAAGTCGCATCTTGTTTAATAACTTTAATATAAGGTATATGAAGTTTAATTTGTTCTTCTACATAATTTTTATTTCTTTCAATATATTCTTTAAGTTCATAGTTCCACTCTGCTCCATGATTAAAAGCCGCAATAGTAGCGCCAATTGCAAAAGTATTAGGTTCTGCAATTTCATCATTATTTAAACCTCTATTTATATAATGACGTAAATTATCATTTGGTATTATACAAGCAGATGTTTGAAGTCCTGCTATATTAAAAGCTTTAGTTGGCGCACATAACATAATACCTATTTTTCTTGCAACATCAGATACACTTAAAAAAGGAATATATTCCTTATCTGGAGATGTTATATCACAATGAATTTCATCTGATATTACTTTAACATCATATTTATCACATAATGATGCGATTTTAATCAATTCTTCTTCAGACCAAATTTTTCCTATAGGATTATGAGGATTACATAATATCATAAGTGTAGTTTGAGGATCGCTTAATTTTAACTCTAAGTCTCCAAAATCAATATTATATTTATTATCTTCATATTTCAATGGGCTTTCTATTATAAATCTACCATTGTTTATAATAGAATTAAAGAAAATATTATATACTGGTGTTTGAATTAATACTTTTTCTCCAGGTCTTGTAAGCCTTCTTACAATTGAAGAAATAGATGGTACTACACCAGTTGAAAATAATACCCAATCAATATCTATTTTAAAATGATGAATATTTTTCCACCAATTTTGATATGCAAGATAAAAATCTTCTGGTATTATATTATATCCATATATTCCATTTTGAGTTCTTTTTTTTATAGATTCTATAATTTCTGGTAAAACTTTAAAATCCATATCAGCTACAAACATTGGAAGTTCATCATCTTTTATATCCCATTTATAAGAATTTGTATTTCTTCTATTTATAATTTCATTAAAGTTATACATTTTCTTTCACCTCGTATTTAGTATCTTCTATATTAGATTTAATATTTTCATCAAGGATTAATTCATTAATACCTTGAGATTTAATTATACCACTTAAAGGATTTTTAACACTATCTATTTTACTATTTAAATCAACATCAACAGTAGAGTATTCAAATGCTAGTGTAGTATCTTTAAGTTTACAATCAACTAATTTTAAATTCTTTATATAACAAAAGCCTTGAAGAGATGACATATCACAGTTTATAAATGTTAAATTTTGGCTATTCCAACCTAAGTATTCTCCTTCTATTTTAGAATTATATACTGTAACATTTTTACAATTCCAAAAAGAATCCTTTGAATTTAAAACTGAATCTCTTATTTCAATATTACTTCCACCATCAAAAACATAATTACCATCAATTTTAATATTTGTAGCAACAATATTTGATGAGTTCATACCAAAATAATCGCCTTTAATATAGACATCATTAAGCTCAATATCACTACAATTCCACATAGTCTCTTGTGCATTATTTATTTTTACATTTTTAAGTTTTATTTTATTTGACCTTCTAAATTGTTTAGGTGCATCTATTATAGAATCATTTATAGTAATATTATTTGTATACCAAATACCAGAACGAGCATTTGTATCTAAATATGAATTATTAACTATTACATTATTAGAATACCAAATCGGATATTTCCATGAGAATTTTGAATTATTAATATTAATGTTTTCACATTCTTTTAAAGGAGATTCTCCATTTGAGAAGTGACAATTTGTAACACTTATATCTTTTAAATTAAATAAGCATCTTTCACCTTCAAATTTTAAAGATTTATATTCTTTCATATTATTACTTCTTTCTTTAAAAACTTCAATTTATTTTATCATTTATATACATATTTTACAATTAATTTACAAAAACATAATTATATTTAACATAATATTAAAAATTATTATAAGTCTAGAAAAAGAAAAAAAGTTTTACTACTAGAGAAAACTTTTTCTTTCTTTTTTCTTTTATTTCTTTTTTCTTTGTTGATGCATAGCATTTGAAAACGCTATCACGATTATTATTATAACATAGAAAAAAGTTAATTCAATACCAAAAATGATATTTTTCACATAATTTCACATTTTCTATGAAATATATTATATGACTAAATTAGATTTTATAAATGCAACAAGACTAAATAATATAAAAATTTCCTTATACTATAATGAATCAAATAAGAAATCATTTATATAGCAAGGAAATATTTATATATATTATTATAAATCTATTTTATTATTACTTAAAAATGATTAAATATTAGAAATTAATAAATAAAAATTAAAGAAAATTTTTATTATATTAAGCCATATTTTTTTAAATTTCATCAGTAATATATTATTTTTTATTTTCTGATTTAAAGACTCTTATACATATCGTTCTTAATCATTGAATTCTATTAGCGAGACTTTTTAATAAAAGATAACGTTATTATAATTCTGATTTTAATTGTTCTACTTCTTTAATAGATAAACCAGTACATTTAACAATTAACTCTAATGAACATCCTTCATCAAGCATACTCTTAGCAATATTTATTTTTTCCTCTGCTAGTCCTTCTGCTTTTCCTTCTGCTTTTCCTT
>CAZGBY010000025.1:0-24687 GCA_964524125.1 uncultured Clostridium sp. | reverse complement strand
ATAGCATAAAAAACGTTTATAATCACATTTAACATACATTTAGAAATCATAAAAATCGTATTTAGAATTATTGTAAAAAGGCTATTTTTGGAGTATAATAAATAAAAGAAATTAAGAGGTGATTTTAATGAAGATTTATATTGGTTGTGACCACGGAGGATTAGACTTAAAGAATAGTCTAATTAAGTATTTAAAAGAAGAAGGACATGAAATAGAAGATGTAGGTACTTATACTTATGATTCTTGTGACTATCCTATTTACGGACGTGCTGTTGCTGAAGCTGTAAGAGATAAAAAATGTGATAGAGGAATTGTAATTTGTTCGACAGGTATTGGTATTTCTATTGCAGCTAACAAGGTTAAAGGGGTTAGATGTGCTCTTGTAACAGATGTTACATCTGCCAGACTTACTCGTGAACATAATGATACTAATGTCCTAGCATTAGGTCAAAAGAATGTTACTTTAGATAGAGCTAAAGAAATTACCAAAATTTGGCTTGAAACTCCATTTTCTCAAGGTGAAAGACATCAAAGACGTATTAATATGATTGAAGGTGAATAATATGAATAGTAAAATACATGTTATAGAACATCCTCTAATACAACATAAGATGACAATTATTAGAAATAAAGATACTAAAAGTAAAGATTTTTATCAATTAGTCCAAGAAATAGGTTCACTTATGGCTTACGAAATTTCAAGAGATTTTCCACTTAAAGATATAGAGGTAGAAACTCCTATTTGTAAATGTATACAAAAAACTCTTGCTCAAGACATCGTTATTGTACCCATTTTAAGAGCTGGTCTTGGTATGGTTGATGGTATAAGAGAAATGATTCCATCAGCTAAAGTGGGCTTTGTAGGTCTTTATCGAGACGAAAAAACATTGATTCCACATGAATATTATGCTAAATTCCCTGACAATATAAATGATGCTATTGTTCTTTTAGTAGATCCAATGCTTGCTACTGGAGGTAGCGCTATTGCAGCTATTGATATTCTTAAAAAACGTGGAATATCAAATATTAGATATGTAGGATTGGTTGCAGCTCCAGAAGGTATAAATGCTTTAAATGCAGCCCATCCTGATATTGATATTTATACTGCATGTTTAGATGAAAAACTAAATGAACAAGGTTATATTGTACCAGGACTTGGAGATTGTGGAGATAGGTTATTTGGTACTAAATAATGAAAACTGATACACAATTAACTAAGCTTTATGCATTAATAACTCAAGGATTTGTTACAATAATAGTATTAATAGGAATAGGTATTTTTATTGGATATAAAATAGATAAAGATAGTGCGTGGCCTATAATACTAGCAGTAATAGGTGCTTTAATTGGAATTGTATCTATGATTTTGATGTTATTAAAACTAAATTTAGGTGGTGACAATAATGGACGAGACTCATAAACTTGCTGCGATTGTCGCACCTATTTCATGGATATTTGGTCTTATTGGCTGGCTAATATTTTATTTTGCATTAGATGAAAATATCAATAATGCGTGGTCATTAAGTTATGTTTTAGGTATTGTTACAGCATTACTTAATTTAGGACTAATGGTTAAAGCATCAAAACATATTAGTAAACCAAACCCTAATCCCTATGCCAAACCAGTAAAAATAAATATTTTATACTATATTGCTAGAATAATATTACTTATTGCAATATTTACAATGGTAATATTAGATCAACTAGTATTTAATGTATCTAATCCTAAATTTAATATTTGGGCTACATTAATTGGTTATTTGGTAGTTAAAATCATCTTGATTGTAGTCGTTTTAGTTTTGAAAGGTAAGGTGAAAAAAGAGTGAATTCACTGATATTATCAAATTTTATATCTGATATGTTTCCTAAAGGTAAAGATGGTAAATTTCATTTTAATTCACAAATGTCTTCAATGATAATTGTTACTTTCTTTCTTGCAATCGCAATAATTATAGTAGGAATTTTAATAAGAAGAGTTGATCCTAAAAAGAAAACACCACTTTGGTTAGTGCCATTTATTTGGTTAGTATCAATTATTAATAATTTTGCTAAAACAAATATAGGAAGAAGATGGAAAACATATGCTCCATACTTTTTAACGCTAGCTATATACTTATTCTTTATGAATATATCAGCAATCTTTTGTCAAACAACCCCAACAACATATATAATAATTAATCTTGTGTTTGGTATTATAACATTCTTTATAATTCAAATAACAGGTATAGTCTCACTTGGATTTAAAGGCTATTTAAAAAGTTTTGTTGGACCAGTATGGTGGCTTGCATTTTTATTTATTCCAATTAATATTATAAGTGAATTTGCACTTCCACTATCCTTAACATTACGTTTAACAGGTAACTTACTATCAGGTGCGGTTATTTCTAAATTAATAGTTGGTGCTGCAGGTTACGCTGCTATACCATTTATGCCGTTTATAAATGCATATTTCGATTTAATGTCTGGTGTAATACAAACATTTGTATTTATAATGTTAACTGTAATATTTATATCTATGAAAATAGATGATAGTGAAAAAATATATGAATAAAATAAAGGAGATAATTTAAAATGGAAATTTTAACAACAATTTTA
This sequence comes from uncultured Clostridium sp., assembly GCA_964524125.1. Lineage (GTDB taxonomy): Bacteria > Bacillota_I > Bacilli_A > Acholeplasmatales > Anaeroplasmataceae > CAG-307. Next base: position 22,092 of record CAZGBY010000025.1, on the reverse strand, counting down.
ACAGGTTTATTAAATGTAATTAATTTTTTAGCTACTCATGAATCAGGACTTCAATATTTAGGTGCTGGTATCGCTGTATTTACAGGTGTAGGTTCTGGTATAGGTGAAGGTATGGCTGCTGCTAAAGCAGTAGAAGCTGTAGGTCGTCAACCTGAAGCTTCAGGTAAAATTACAGTTACAATGATTATCGGTCAAGCCGTAGCTGAAACTACAGGTCTTTATGGTCTTATCATTGCAATTATGTGTATGTCAAAGTAAAAATAATAATTAAGGAGAAAAATTCATGAACTTATTATCGTTATCAGACGTTCTTGAGGATATAGCAGAATTTGTAGATAAATGCTTAGGTCCTTTAGGAAGTGGCGGTATTGATGATTTAGCAGGTTATGTTCGTGATTTCATTGTTCAACTTTGTGCAACTATTATTATTTTCTTACTTATTAAATTCTTACTTTGGAAGCCTATTACAAATATATTAGAACAAAAAAGAGAAGAAGCAGATAAGGAATTAGAAGAAGCTAGAAGTGCCTCTGAAAATGCTAAAGCTTTAGAAGCTGAACTTCAAAAACAAATGTCTGAAGCTCAAATTGAAGTAAAAGCTATTCTAGATAGTGCTGAAATGGACGCTAACGCAAGACGCGAAGATATTATAAACGAAGCTAAAGCAGAAGCTAAAAGAAGAATTCAACTTGCACAAGAAGAAATTGAACAAGAAGTTAAGAATAAACATGCAGAAATTCATCAAATGATTGTATCAACAGCATTTGAAGCCGCATCTAAAATTCTAGAACATGAAGTAGATAAAGAAAAATATTTAGATTTAGTTAATGAAATTATAGAGGGGGCTACAAAATAATGGTAGCTTATGAATATGCAAACGCATTAATTGAACTTTCTTTATCTAATAATGTATTAAATGAAATTGAAGATAATTTTAAAACTTTAGTACTTGCAATTAAAGAAAATCCTGATTTTATGAAGGTTATAACATATCCTTTAATTAAAACAAAGGATAAGAAAAAATCAATTAAAGATGTATGTAATAACATGAATGAACTATTTGTTAATTTTTTATATGTTTTAATTGATAATAATAGGATTAATGATTTATTTGTAATATACAAAGAGTTTTGTAAAATTATTGATCAAAATAATAATCGTTTAACTGTTGATGTTATATCAGCAGTTAAATTAAGTAAAAATGAAATAGATAATTTATCTATAAAATTATCAGCTTATTTTAATAATAAAAAAATTAACATTAATCCTTTAATTGATAAAACACTTATTGGTGGTATTAAAGTTATTTCAGATGGTAAATCTATTGATTTATCTGTTATTGGTAAACTTAACAATTTAAAGGAACAAATATAATGAAAGGAATCTAAACTTTATGAGCAATATTAATTTATCAGAAATCTCAAGTTTAATTAAAAAACAAATAGAAGCTTATAAAGATGATATTAAAACAGAAACAATTGGTACAGTTGTTGAAGTGGGAGATGGAATAGCGATTGTCCATGGTCTTGATAAAGCTATGCAATCTGAACTTCTAATCTTCCCAAACAATGTATATGGAATGGTTCAAAATCTTGAAACAGACTGTGTAGGTGTTATTTTACTAGGTGATTCATCTTTAGTTAAAGAAGGAGACATTGTTAAATGTACTGGTAAAATCTTAAATGTACCAGTTGGTGAAGCTTTTCTTGGACGTGTAATAAATCCACTTGGCCAACCAATTGATGGACTTGGCCCTATCGAAGCTTCAGAATATCGTCCTATCGAACAAAAAGCTACAGGAGTTATGCAAAGATCTTCTGTAAATTCACCACTTGAAACTGGTATTAAAGTACTAGATGCTTTAGTACCTATTGGTAAAGGTCAACGTGAATTAATTATCGGAGACCGTCAAACAGGAAAAACTTCTATTGCTGTAGATACAATCTTAAATCAAAAAGGAAAAGATGTAATTTGTATTTATGTAGCAATTGGTCAAAAAGAATCAACAGTTAATAATGTATATGAAACATTAAAACAATATGACGCAATGAGTTATTCTATTATTGTAAGTGCATCTGCTTCAAATCCTGGTCCTCTACTATTTTTAGCGCCTTATTCTGGGGTATCTATAGCTGAATATTTTATGTATCAAGGGAAAGATGTTCTAATTGTTTATGATGATTTATCTAAGCACGCAGTTGCTTATCGTGAAATGTCATTGTTACTTCATCGTCCACCTGGACGTGAAGCATATCCGGGTGATGTTTTCTATCTTCATTCTAGATTACTAGAACGAGCTGCTAAGTTATCTAAAGATTTAGGTGGAGGATCTATTACAGCATTACCTATTATTGAAACTCAAGCTGGAGATATTTCTGCATATATACCAACTAATGTAATTTCTATTACGGATGGTCAAATTTATTTACAATCAGATTATTTCTATAAAGGAATTAGACCTGCTATTAATGCAGGATTATCTGTATCACGTGTAGGTGGAGCTGCTCAAACTAAAGCTGTTAAAAAAGTATCTGGTACTCTAAGACTTGATTTAGCATCATATAGAGAGCTTGAATCATTTGCTCAATTTGGTTCTGACTTAGATAATTCAACTAAGGCTCGACTTGAACGTGGTAAACGTACAGTTGAAGTATTAAAACAAGGACTTCATGAAACTATATCTTTTGAAAAAGAAGCTGTTATTTTATACGCTTTAACACATGGTTTTTTAGATACTATTGAACTTAATGATATTTTAAGATTTGAATCTGAATTATATCGTTCTATGGACACAAATAAATTAGGTCAAGAAATATCTAATTTTATTAAAGAAAATAAAACTTTACCTGAAGATGAAAAGCTTAATGAATTCATTAAGAATGAAAAACGTAAATTCATTTAGGATGTGATATAATGGCTAATTCATTACATGAAGTAAAAATGAGAATTGATTCTACAAAATCTACTTCTCAAACAACAAAAGCTATGTATATGGTATCACAATCAAAAGTGAAAAAAGCAGAAAAAACTTATAAAGATTATCAATCATTTATGGATAGCATTTCATCAATGGTTACGTCAATCGCATCTAAAGCAGGTCTTGATTATTCCCATCCTTTAATGACAAGAAGAGAAGTTAATAAAACTTGTTATTTAATGATTACATCAGATAGAGGGCTTGCTGGAGCTTATAATTCTTCCATTTTTAAAGCTCTAGATAATATCTTAGAACAACATCAATCTAAAGATGAATTTATTGTTACATCTATTGGTAGAAAAGGTTTTTCTTATATTGAATCTAAAGGATATCCAACTATTGATCATGAAGCCACTTTAGTTCGTGATGATGTAATGTTTATAGATATTGTTCCACTTGCAGAAAAGATTGTTAAACTTTATATGCATGGCGCAATTGATAAATTAGTAATTATTTATAATCATTATGTTAATTCATTAACTCAAGAAGTTATTTTAAAAGAATTATTACCTATTACATCTTTAGATGGAAAAATAAATGATACTGATTATATTTATGAATCTGGTATTGAAAAGACTTTAGATTTAATGTTACCTATGTATTTAGAAGATATGATCTATGGTATTATTTTAGATGCTAAGGTAAGTGAACATTCATCACGTATGAATTCTATGAGAAATGCATCTGATAATGCAGATGAAGTTATTGAAAAATTACAATTATTATATAATCGAGCTCGTCAAAATGTTATTACAACTGAGTTAATAGATATTATTGGTGGAGCTAATGCTATAGGAGGTAAAGAATAATGGACGGTAAAATCGTTGAAGTTAAAGGTCCAGTAGTTGATGTTAAATTCGAAGACGGAAATTTACCTAAAATAAATGACGCCCTAAAAGTTAATATTCCGGCAAATGATAATAATGGAGTAGAGATTAATCTTACATTAGAAGTAGCTCTTCACGTTGGTAATAAAGTAGTTCGTTGTATTGCAATGGATTCTACTGATGGTTTAGTAAGAGGAATGAATGTGGTTAATACACAAAATCCAATTAGTGTTCCTGTAGGAGAAGCTACTTTGGGTCGTATGTTTAATGTACTTGGTGAGCCAATAGACGGTGAGTCTATTGCACAAGATGTTAAAAGAATGCCAATTCATAGAGATGCACCAAAACTTGAAAATCTATCTACTAATGTAGAAATTCTTGAAACTGGTATTAAAGTAATTGATTTACTTGCACCTTATATTAAAGGTGGTAAGATTGGTTTATTTGGTGGTGCTGGTGTAGGAAAAACTGTTTTAATTCAAGAATTAATTCATAATGTTGCTCAAGAACATGGTGGTATTTCAGTATTTACAGGAGTAGGAGAACGTACTCGTGAAGGTAATGACTTATACTATGAAATGAAAGAATCTGGAGTTATTAAAAAGACTGCGATGTGTTTTGGTCAAATGAATGAACCACCTGGAGCTCGTATGAGAGTAGCTCTTACTGGTCTTACAATGGCTGAACATTTCCGTGATGAAGAACATCAAGATGTACTTTTATTTATTGATAATATATTTAGATTTACTCAAGCAGGTTCTGAAGTTTCAGCACTTTTAGGACGTATGCCATCAGCTGTAGGTTATCAACCAACACTTGCGACTGAAATGGGTAAATTACAAGAACGTATTACATCTACAAAAGAAGGTTCAATTACATCAATTCAAGCTGTATATGTACCAGCAGACGACTATACAGACCCAGCTCCAGCCACAACATTTGCTCACCTTGATGCTACAACAAACTTATCAAGAAAACTTACAGAAGAAGGTATTTATCCTGCAGTAGATCCACTTGCGTCTACATCTCGTGCACTTTCTCCTGAAATCGTTGGAAAAGAACATTATGATGTAGCTCGTCGTGTTCAACAATTAATTCAAAGATATAATGAACTATTAGATATAATTGCCATATTGGGTATGGATGAATTATCTGAAGAAGATAAACTAGTAGTTAAACGTGCAAGAAGAGTAAAACTATTCTTATCACAAAATATGTTTATTGGTGGTCAATTTACAGGTGTACCTGGTTCATTTGTCCCAGTTAAAGAAACTATTAGAGGATTTAAAGAAATTCTTGATGGAAACTGTGATGATATGCCAGAAGAAGCTTTCCGTTTAGTTGGTACGATTGATGATGCACGTGCTAAAGCACAAAAATTAGAGGAATCATATAAATAATGAAAATTTGTGTTTCAACTCATCAAGGAAAGCTTTATGATGATGAAATTACATATGCAGTTGTGAAAAATGATGATGGCGAGTTTGCTATTATGAAAAATCATATGCCACTAGTATGTGTAATTCCTACTGGATATCTTAAACTTGTTGTCGAACGTCAAGAAGTATATCTTGCAGTTATTAATGGAATGCTTGAATTTAAGGATAATATTATTAATGTTATTGCTCAAGGTGCGCACATTGGTTATTCGAAAGAAAGTGCTCTTAAACATTTAAACAGTGTAAGAAATGAACGTCTTGAATTAAATAGGAAAGCTAATGTTGAACTTACACAAAAAGAAAAAGAACTTATTGAAAGTATTAGAATGTCAAAAGCTGGAAATTTATAATAAAATTGCACGTATCTTACGTGCATTTTTTAAGGAGAAAGTATGACTTATTTATATAATATAATTTATTTAATTATTTGGTGCATTATGGCCTTGTTTGTATTTGATGTGTTAAGAGCTATTAAACTTGAAAGAATTTTTACACAAGGTAAAGTTAAGGAAATAAGACTTGCATATATTATATTAACAATAATATTATCATTTTTAACCACAGAAGCTATTTTTAAATTTTGTGAACTTTTAACACCTCAAACAATTTAAAAATAAATGTAAATATTTGTATAATCCTAAATTTATTGTCAATACTAAAATTGAGGTGAAACAATGAAGGAACGTGCTAAGCAATTCTTAAGTGAAAAGAAGGAATTGTTAATATTTGTTGGAGTTTTAGTTTTAGTATTTACAGCAGTTATGATTATATCAGGTATTACACTTAAAAATGATTCAGATACACCAGTAGATGTAGATCCTAATATTACAAATGATACTGGTGTTGATGGTTCTTCAAATAATGATGATAATAGTAAGGTAGATAATACTTTGCCAACAGAAGAAATAAAAATGTATTATGGTCTTCCTGTTGATGAAGAAGTTTCTGTAATTAGAGTTTATTATTCATTAGATAAATCAGATGAGGAACTTCAAACGGCTGTAATTATTAATGGTTCATTTGCATATGAATCAACAGGGTTAACTTATTACTTTAATGACGAAGCTTTTAATGTTTATTCTGTTTTTGATGGGACTGTAACTGGTATTAGTAAAAGTGATGCATATGGTACAATTGTAGAGGTAACTCATCAAGATAATATCATATCTTATTATTCATCGCTTTCAAATGTATCTGTCAGTTTAAATGACCAAATAAAAAAAGGCGACTTAATTGGAGTCGCAGGAATGAATGCATTTGATAGTGAAGCTTCAGTTCATTTATCTTTTGAAGTTAAAGTAAACGGAATTTATGTAGACCCTGAGGATGTTATAGGTAAAACATCAGCTGAAGTTTCAATGTTAATAACTGATAATGAAGAGAAATAGCTTTGTCTATTTCTTTTTAGTTTTCATAAATCTATTATAAGAGAGTGTAAAAATTCGAGACTAAAAAAATTTAATAAAAATTTTTTTAACTTTCATTCAGTACTATTATTTCTATAATAGAAAAATCATATTTTAAAGATTATTGTTTAGTTATAAATTTTTCTACATTTATGAATTAAAATTAAAATAATCCATAAGATATAATAGAGGTTGATATCTTATGGATTATGAAATAAAAACAAGGGTCTTACAAATGGCAAATCTAATTTTAGAAAATAATACTACAGTAAGAGAGGTTGCAAAAAAAGTTGGATATTCAAAATCTACAGTACATAAAGATTTAAAAGAAAAACTTCCATTAATAGATGAACAACTATATTTAAAAGTTTGTAATCTATTTAATTTTAATAAACAAATAAGACATATAAGAGGTGGACAATCAACTAAGCTTCATTACGCTCTATTAAAATTTCCAGAGTTTCAATTCCCAAAGAATCCATTATAGCTTCTCCACTTGTTAAATTAGTAATTTGATTTTTAAACTCATGAACATCAAGTGGTAAAACTCCTACTTTAATACATACTTTGTCAGTATAGTTTATATCAAATAAAGTATAAGATTTTAAAAAGTTTTCTATACAATTATAAGAAGAATAAGAAACAATTGTCATAATAGTTTCATAATTTAAATATTCATAAATATTTGTTTTATCCAAAGCTTCACTAACAGAAGAAGAATACGCTCTGATAAGTCCTCCAGCACCTAACATAATACCACCAAAGTATCTAGTTGTTATCGCAAGTATGTTTGTCATATTTCTTTTTTTTAGTACATCAAGCATTGGAAAACCTGCCGTTTTAGATGGCTCTCCATCATCAGAAGCTTTTTGTATTTCCTGATTCATTCCTATTATATATGCATAACAATTATGAGTTGCGTCATAATGTTTCTTTCTAATTTGTGATAAATAGTCGTTTACTTCATCTACAGTTTTAACTTTAAATAGATAAGTAATAAACTCAGATTTATTAATAACTATTTTATTTATAGTATTAGAATTAATCGTTTTCATATAATCACCTAACCAGATTATACCATACTTTTTAGTCGAATTAATAAAGATTATTGAAAAAAAAGTTTTATAATGTTATAATCCTAAATAGGGTGATTAATTATGTTAAAGAGAATTGTATGTACAACTTCTACAAGTTGTTTAGATTATTATGAACATGAAGAAAAAATCGACACTATACGTATTAAAATAGATATTGATGGAAAATTACTAGCTGATGGTACAGAAATTAAAGCAGATGTTTTCTATAAAAAAATGGTTGAAGATAAAAAACTAGTTCCTAAAACTTCTCAACCTTCTTTAGGTGAATTACTTGAGTTTTTCGAAAAATATATTTCGGAAGGATATGATGAAGTTATAGTTACAACTATTTCTTCTAAATTATCTGGTACATATAATGGTATTTGTCAATGTGCTCAAATGCTTGCTGATAAGATTAAAATTTATCCATTTGATACAAAAACAGTATGTTTTATGGAAGGAAATTTTGCTCTAGAAGCTGCTCGTTTACTTAAACAAAATATTCCTACAGAAGATATCTTAAAAAGACTAGAACAAATGAAAAGTGAAAACTTCTTAATGTTTGCTGTTGATTCGCTTGAGTGTTTAGTTAAAAATGGTAGACTTTCAGGTGCAGCAGGATTTTTAGGTAGTATCTTAAAAATAAAACCTTTATTAGGGCTAACACAAGAAGGGACAATTGAATCATTTGAAAAGATTCGTACAACAAAAAAAGCTTTAGAAGCTGTTTGTGATAGATTTAAAGAATATACTGAAGGTCATAAGTTTGAAGCATTTATTATGTATACAGGTGATGAATTAAAGGATTTCTTTGTTAAAACTATAAAAGAAAAACTTGGTCTTGAAAATTTAATTGAGTCTCCATGTTCACCTGTTGTAGGTTGTCATGTTGGACCTAACGCAATCGGACTTGGATGTTTTTTAAAAGATTAATTAAGAAAGCCCTATTGGCTTTCTTTTTTAGAGGTGAATTATGCATTTATATGACGTTGCTTTAAAAGTTATTAATATTTTAAACAATCATGGATTTGTTGCATATATTGTAGGAGGATATGTAAGAGATAAATTATTAAATATATATACTGAAGATATTGATATTACAACAAATGCCTTACCACAAGAATTAAATAATATTTTTAAAGTTAAAAACTCAACATCACAACTTTATCTGTCAACGGTTATAATGTTTGAAGATTATGAATTTGAAATAACTACATTTAGAAGTGATATCTTATATAAAGATCATCGTCATCCAATTACACAAGTCGCAAATAATTTATCTGATGATTTAATAAGAAGAGATTTTACTATAAATTCATTAGTTCTTGATGTAAATGAACAAATTATTGATTTATACGATGGATTATCTGATTTAAACAATCATATAGTTAAAACGATAGGTGATCCCTATAAAAGATTTGATGAAGACGTACTTAGAATTTTAAGAGGAATTTATCTTACATCTAAACTTGGGTTTGATATTGAATCTAACACTTTAAAAGGAATGACATATAATGCTAAATATTTAACCTTATTAAGTATTGATAGAATAACAGAAGAATTAAATAAAATAATTTCTTATGATAATTATAAAAAAGCTTTATCATATTTACAAATAACTACATCTTCTAAATATATTGGAATAGATATGGCTATATCTACCTTATTAAAATCTAATCTAAAACCTACTATTGATGATATATATACTTTATCTTTATATTACAAAGATAATTTTAATTATGTATTACCTAAACATAAGTTATCGCTTTATAATAATGCGATTTCATTAATAGAAAAAGATTTAAAAGATTTAAAAGTATTATATTATAATAATATAGAAGATATTATTTTAGCTTCAAGATTACAATCTTATATATATAATAAGGATATAAATATAGATGAAATAATCAAATTAAAAAATAATTTACCAATTAAAAATAGAAAAGATATTAAAATTGATATTAAAGATATTGTTAAAATTAAAAATCAAGAACCTGGTTCTTGGATTAATGATTTGCTAACTAAAATAGAAAATAATATTTTAGATAATAAAATAAATAATAATTATCAAGATATTATTAATTTTATTAATAAGGAGGAATAATAATGTCAGACGTTTTATATTTTACATATTATGCAAAGATAAAAGGAATTAATACTTCAGATAATATTTATAATTTATTAGTAACTCTTGCTGATAATACGGATATAAATATTAAAACAGAAGTTAATGGTGACAATTTTAAAGTTGGATATATATACAAAATGAAAGTAGGAAAACATTCTAATTCTGAAAGAAGTGTATTTTATTTATTTGAATATCAAAGTATTTCTTCGCTTGATAACTTAGAAGAAGTTGATATGGTTTATCGTATGTTTGATAATTCCTGTCCATATACTTTAAAAGAACTAAAGGATAATATTAATAAATATTTAAACGAAATAAAGAATGAAAATATTTTAAAAATTACAAATCATATTTTAAAGAAATGTCACAATAAATTCTATTTATATCCTGCAGGTCAAAGACTTCATCATAATTATGTGGGTGGGTTGGCTCATCATACTTTAGGTATGCTTAATTTAGCAGCTGATTTTGCAAAGAATTTCCCATATTTAAATAAGGACTATTTATATGCTGGTGTTATTTTACATGATTTAGGAAAAACATTAGAATTTACTGGTGTTGAAAATACAGAATATTCACTCGAAGGTCAACTTTTAGGCCATTTAGTAATAGGTGGATTCGATGTACATCAAGCTGCAGTGGAACTTAACTTAGAAAATACAGAAGAGGCTTTACTATTAGAACATATTGTTATATCACATCATGGGCAATCAGCATTTGGTGCTTGTAAGCGTCCTCAAACTGCAGAAGCTTGTGCAATATGGTATATTGATACATTAGATTCTAAGTTTAGAGTACTTGGTGGAGAACTTGATAAAATAGAGGCTGGTACATTTACAGATACAATTGGAGTTATGGAAAAAGCCAAATTTTATAAACCAAAAAACTAGAAGTTAACTCCTAGTTAATTAATAGTCCTTTGTGGGACTATTTTTATATACTCCAAGATGCACCAATTATTACAAGTAAAATAAATAAAACGAGGATTAAAGCCCAAGTAGAACCTGAAGCTTGAGTGTTTGTAGTGGTCATTTTATACCTCCTTTACACTTTATTATATTCAAATATGTTCAATTTGAGCAAAAAAAGCCCATATTATCTTAAAAAAGTAAAAAAATACATATTTATTCACATATTTATTCTATTGCTTTTTGACAATAAAAATGTTATCATATTAAATGCTATGGTTATAGCCAAATTCGTTATAAGGAGACTTAAATATGAATAAAAATAACAAAAATTATAGATTTTTAAAACCATTAAGTCTTGCTTTTATGTCTTGCTTATTTGCAATGACTCTTTCTTCATGCTCACAATCTGAGTATAAGTATGCATCTATAGATGGGAAAAATACTTATATGTCATTAGGGCAAGATACTAGCGAGAATAAATATAAGGTTACTAACGAACAAATTTATAATCAAATTAAGTGGAGTTCATCTTCAGTTATTTCTGAAAAAATAAATCGTACTATTATTCAAGAAGAATATGAACTAGTTGAAAAACTTATTAAAGGTGAAATTCAAGAAATTGATTTATCTGAATACGATTATAAGAACATCAAAAGAGAAGAAGCTATAAATGAATTACAAAAATATTTAATTTGTGATATTTATGGCTTAGATTCATATTCTAATTATACAGGATTAAATAATCCATATACTAAAAAGACTTATGAATATACATTTATCCAAAATTTATGGTCAGAACATCGTATTGAAATTAATAAAGAAGAATTAAATCAACTTTTAGAACGTAAAGAAGTTAAAAAAGAAGATGCAAATGGTAAAGTATATGATGGAGATATTTATAGTGAAGACTATGAAGAAGGTATTTACGCATTTGATTATGCTTCATTAAATAATACTCAAAAAGATGTTTTAGAACTTTATTATGAAAATATAGCTCAAAAGATTTACGCAGTTAAAGTTTTAAAGACTGAAATTGATGAATATAATGATGATGTAGAAGATGATGAAGAATTATATTATAGTAATTCTGAATATATTTCATATTGGACTGAAAACTATAAATATGAAAGCGATGTTAATGCTATTATTATTCGTTTTATTAATGAAGATGAGGCTAATGCAGTATTAAAGACATTTGGTCTTAAAACATATCGTTCTCAACTATGGTATATTAAACAAGGTAATATGTCTGATTCAGAATATTCTAAGTATTATGATGATTATGATTTTACAACAGGTAGTGATACGGCTCAATCTTTAAAATCTGTACCTGGTTTAGCATTCTATTTATATTTGGAAATGTATAATTATATTTATACATATCGTAATTCATTAAATACTGATTATAGTACTGATCATCCTGATAGAATCATTACATCTAACATGCGCTATGTAACAAATTATTACTATAATAAGGTTGGTGGTGAAGATGATGGTAATGAAATCACAAATCCTGCTGATTATGTAAATCATCTTGAATCAAACAATCCTGACTTATATGATCAAATCCATTGGTCTAAGGATGATATAGACACTATCAATTCTTCTTTAGGCACATATATTTATGATACTTTAAAAGATGTAGAATATGATGATTATGGTGATATTGTAATTAGCGGAGATTATTATTCATATCAAGGTCAAAGCTATGGAGATTATTATTTCATGGCATTCAAGATTAATACTGAACTTGAAACTAATAATTTATATTATACGGATAAACAAGAAGATGAAATTGTAAGAGTAGAAAATGTAAATGGTGAATATAAAGTATTTAAATATGTAGGTACAGATAAAGTATACTATTCTGATGAAGAAATTAAAGAATTTGGTCTTGAATCAAATGAAAATAAAAAAAATTATTATAACTTACTTTGTGAAATTGAAGCTGGTTTAAAAGAAGAAAGTTTAACTTCCTCTTATATTTCAAATTGTATCACTAATGCGGCTGAAAATGTTAAAGTTAGAGTTTATGATGAGGAAATAGAAATTGCTTATATGTCTTCTAATGAAGATTATTCTAAGAATCGTAAGAGTGGAGAAGATTCTTTAGTATGTACAATCAAGTATAAAGATGAAGATATGAATAGAAAGTCTTCTACTTCAATTTATATGATTGATATTTGGAATGAACTTGAACCATATAATGGTATTACAAATGCTGTATCTTTATTATCTAAAGAAATCGTAAAAGATTCTAAAGCATATGATGAAGTAATTAATGATGAAGAAAAAATAGATTTATATTATCAAAGTGTTAATAACTTATTATCAAATTTTGCAGCTGATAATTTATCATCATCAGGATATAGTGCTTCACTTGGTAAATATAATTTCTTAATGTTATATTTCCATACAAATAATATTGAAGACATTATTTATGATTATTATTGTGTAAATGAAGCATCTACTTCGTTAATCAATAATTATTCATCAATTGATTTAGCTAAGTTCTTACAAACTTATGCGAATAATTACTATGATACTTATTTTTCTGTATCTGCAGTAAACTTACTTGTTTATGTAGATATGGACGAAGATGGAGAACCAGATCGCACAGAGACAGGACTTTCTTATGTTGATTCAAATTTTAATTGGAATGATGAAGTTCCAACTGAAGAAGGAGTCACTTATGCAGAACTTGCTCAAGAATTAATTAAGAAGATTATTGAACTTTGTGAATATTCTACTGATTCTAATGCTGATACTATTTCAAATATTATTACTGAATATAATTCATCATCAAGATTTACTAATGGTCATGATACTGATGGAAAAGATGAAGATTATGATCCAACTCAACCTGAAACTACTTGGGCTAAATATCGTAGAGCTGGTTTATTTATTAAATCTGAAGAAGTATCTTGTGATAATACAACTGATTATGCTACTTGTAATGATGTTTTAAAATTAGCATTATATAAAGCTTATTGCAACGAATTCTTCTTTAACGGTAAAGAAGGAGTTATGCCTAATGAATATATGTTAGATAGTTATTATCAAGATGGTAATAATGGTCTATATTCTTCATTTGGATATAATTTACCAATTCTAACAAGTGCAACTACTAAGGAAAGCGCATATTTTGGACCTGTAGATTATGAAAAGGATACTGAATATGATGCAAAAAAGGATTGGAAAGATACAATTTATAATAACTTAGTATATTTATATAATGAAGAAGCATTCACAATTGAAAATATTTATAGTTTAGAAGAAGATGGTATTTTAACTGATAAGATTTCTATTAATCAAGTGCTTGCATTTATGCTAGAATATGCTGCTGAAGGTTCTATTTCTTCACTTCCTTCTGATTTAACAACAGCATTAACAACATATTTACAACCAGCATTTGAAAGATATACATCAGATGAAACTCAATTTGAAATATTAATTAATTATATGGGTATGTTCTTAAACCTTGATACTTCTGATTATTCATTTATTACATTCGGTCATAGTGACGTTGTAAAAATGAATACTAGTGAGGATTTAAATAAATTAATTAATTATAATCATACAAGTGCTGATGAATTTGCAATTTCAGAAGCAGTTTATGATATTCAAAATTCAAAATTAACATTCTTTAATAATGAAGAAAATGTTGAATTATATTATGAATTATTAAGTCAATACACTGGTTGGTGGGATGATTTGAGTGAAAATATTGCTAAATTTATAAAGGAGGATAAGTAAAATGAAATATAGTAAAAGAATTTTATCTCTTTTAGGTTTAGCCGTAATTGCTGGTACATTATCATCATGTGATGTTAATCGTAATACTGAAACTCCAACAGGTAATTTAAATTTAGATGCTAAATATGCTCAATTAAGTTCGAATAACAATATATCAGTTTCAGTTAATGATATGTATAATCAATTTAGAAGTAATGGTTATTCAACTGTACTTACTAAAATTAAAGAAAAATTATTTGAAACTGAAATTAGTAAAATAACTTATGAATCAAAGAAAGATGAAATTGATGAATACTTATTAAATCAAATTTATAGTGTATCTACTGTAGAAGACTATAATGATTTAGATGATGATGAAATTGATATTTGTATTCAAAAATTCATTGATAATAAATTATCAACATATGGTGTTGATTTATCTGGTATTGATAAATCAGCATTTAAGCCAGAATATAATAAAGACGAGGATTCTTTAAAATATAAATGGGGTGAGTATGAAGATATATATTCATCATATAAATATACTCTTGCTATTATTGATTATGCTAAAGACTATTTAGAGTCTATTCGCGAATATAAAACCTTATATGATGTTGATGGTGAAGAAGTAGAAAATGACTATTATTTACCAAAAGTATATGACGCTGAAGATGAAGATGCTGAAGAACAAAGAGAAAATATCTATAATAAAATTAAAAACTTAACTGCAACTAAATATTTATTATCAGGGCTTAATCCTTATGAAAATGAAGATGATTATGTAACTAAAAATCAAGCTATTGTGATTAAGTTTGCATCTAAAAAAGAAGCGGAAAAATATATTAAAAAAACTGCTGATAAATTGGATTATGATTTATCTAAAACTGGAATTAGTGTAAATGAAGTAAAAAATTTCTATGTGACTTTATTTGATTTATACTATAAAACTAAGAATATTGGTTCTATAGATGCCATTTCAACATCTGAATATTCAAGTTTTATTTCAGATTATGATAATAATGAAATGACTGATGAACTTGGCACTACTGCAGTAGAATTTATGACTGAAAATCTTGTTGATGAAAGAGATTACGATCCAAATCATGGAGATTCATTCTATCTTTCTGAACCATTTAATATTTCAGGCGATAATATTTATTATATGTGTTGTCGTATATCAATTTATGAAGGTGCTGAATGGGATGAATTATCTTTAGATGATAAGAAAACATTATGTGCTAATTATATTGATGATTTAATCGTGGAAAATTGGGCTACTGAAAGTTATGCAAATGGTTTAGTTGAAGATTTATTACAAGGTACAATTTATACAACAACAAAAGATGCTTCAAGGGGTAAATTTGATCTTGAAATTTATGACCCAATTTATGAAAATCAATATTATAATTCATATGAAGATTATTATGATTTTTCTTCTAAGAAGAAATTTAATAATAATTATGTATTTACATTAAGTTACACTCCTTGTGAAGGTGATGCTAAAGCTAAAGCTGATGCGAAATATACTGTAGATGATTCTTATGATGATTTAAATAAAATTTATGGAGCAGATAAAGCTTCATCATTATTAACTTCGAAGTATTTAGCAAATACTTTCTTAATTGATAAAATCGATGAAGATACTGTTGATGGCTATGAAGATGGTTTAAAATCAGTAATTAAGAGTTTTAAGAAGAATAATACAAGTTATTCTAAGAAAATGGGTATTACAAATTATTTAGTTTTACAATATGGTTTTGATAATCAAAATGATATTTTATACTATAATTTAATGGCTTCTGATTTAATTTCAGCTTATTCAAGTTATTATGGTAAGTTTTGGAATGAAGGCGTATATATCGACTCTAAGAATTCAGATGGTTCTTATATTAATAGTGATATGACGGATGAACTTGTTCATTCTGCTTATTATCAAGTTGGTGAAAAATTACTTGCGTTAGATGAATCTAATAATTTACTTAATATTTTCTATGAATATGCAAAGAAAAAATATGATTCATACTATAGTTTAGATATATCTCATATGTTAATTTCTGTAGATTATGATCATGATGGTAATAATGATGATCCTAAAGAATTTTATGATGGTTTATCTAATGAAGGTGAAAAACGTAGTTTTAGAGAAGCTATTTTAACTTTAGCAGATGCAATTGTTAAAGAAGCTGCTATTATTAAAACTACAACTAAGGTAGAAGCGTTACAATTTATAGCCTCAACATTTAATAATCCAGGATATGGATACGTATTAAAATGTGATGATTATAAAGGTAGAACATGGGATTCATTTACTGATAAATATGAATTTTCATTAAGAGCTGAGGACTTATCTACTATTGATTATTCTAATGGCTCTAACTATGTAGAAGAATTTACTGATGAAGTAATTGCTCTTTATGATAAATTATCTTCTGATGATTATGAAGAAGTTGCTGAAAATATTTCAGATTATGGATATTGGAACTATGAACCATATAAGTATAAAGTAGATGAAGAAGATGAAGATTATCAAACATTATTCGAAAGTAATTGTATTGATATTAAAGCTTCAAATTTAGAACAACTTACTGAAACTGTATATGGTTGGCATATGCTTTATGTATATGATATGACTAGCCAAACATCTTGTCAATTTACTAGAAGTAATGATTCAAGTTCATCTTCAAGTGTAACAAATGATGATGGACAAATCATGTATTATAAGAAAGATGATGATGGCAATTATGTCATTTATACAGAAACTGAAGCTAAAGGTGATGCTGATTCTATTGATTCATCTTTCACTAAATTATCTTCAATTAAAACTTGGGAATATCAAGATATAATTGTATATGAAAATGATGATGATACAACTGATGATGATATTAAGTTATATGTATCAGGATATAGTTCTGAAGATTATGCATCTATTGCTCAAATATTCATTTATTTTATGGAAACTGTTAATTTAGGCTCTGTATCTTCATTACGTTCAACTACATCAACTGCTGTTGGTAATGTAGTGTCTGATGTGATTTCTAGATTTACTAATTCGTCATTCCAATCATGGAGATTATATAAACAAATTGGTAATATCGAATTCTTAGAAGGTAGTGAGAGTAATACTCTAACTACTGGTGATTTATCTAAACGTTATGCACTAATTATTACTAAATTACAAAATACAATCGATTCTTATGAAACTTTAGAAGAAGATGATGTTTTCTTTGGATGGTTTGATGATAAAAATGATTGGACTATTGATTTAACAGTGGATTATTCTGATTATTCAAAATTAAATGATTAATAGAAAATAATAGGGATTTTATATCCCTATTATATTTTTTTGAGGTGAAGTATGAAAGTATTACAAATTGCGTCTGGTTCGAAAGGAAATTGTACATATATTGAACATAATAATACTAAGATACTATTAGATTGTGGTATCTCAAAAAAAAGAGTATTAGAAGCTTTAGAAATTGAAAATATAAAACTAGAATATTTAACTGCTATTTTGATTACTCACGAACATATAGATCATACATCTTGTTTGGGTATTATTCAAAACGCTTATAAATGCCCTATTTATATGACAAGAGGAACTTATGATGGCTTGTCTTTAAAAATTAAAGATAGATTAGCTTTAGATTATATTAAATTTATAAACAATGATGACTCATTTAAAATTGATGATATAGAATTAGATGTTTTACAGTTGTTCCATGATGCTTTAGACCCAGTTGGTTATGTATTTAAATGTGATGATAAGAAATTAGTATACGTCACTGATACTGGATATGTTCATTTTTCTTTATATGAAAAGATTTCAAACGCAAATTGTTATATTTTCGAATCTAATCATGATCCTGAACTTTTGATGGAATCTGATAGACCTTATGAGACTAAAATGAGAATTTTATCTGATCATGGCCATTTATCTAATCAAGATAGTGCTTATATTTTAACTAACTTAGTTGGTGTTAATACTAAAAGAATTATTTATGCTCATATTTCTGAAGAATGCAATTTAATCCAAATAGTAAAATTAACATCAAAAAGAGTATTTAAAGATATAGGAATAAATACTGATGAAATAACTTTTGAATATGCAAGCCAAGTCCCTTTGAAGGTGTTTGAACTATGAAAATTACAATTATATCAGTAGGTAAACTAAAAGAACAGTATTTAATTGATGGTCTTAAAGAGTATTCTAAAAGATTATCAAAATATACTCAAATAGATGAAATAGTTCTTATCGATGAGGCGATACCTAATAAGACAAGTGAAGCACTTAATTTACAAATTAAAGAAAAAGAAGGACGAAAAATTATCGATGTGATTCCTTCTAAAAGTTATGTAATTGTTCTGGATTTAAAAGGGAAAATGCTTTCAAGCGAAGAATTAGCTTCAAAGATACTTGATATTCAAACTTATAATTCGTCTCATATTACATTTATAATTGGTGGCTCTTTAGGACTTTCTAATGAAGTGATAAATAAATCAAATTTTAGATTGTGTTTTTCTAAGATGACATTTCCTCATCAATTAATGAAATTGATTTTGTTTGAACAAATATATAGAGCTTTTAAAATTAATAATAACGAAACGTACCACAAATAATTTACAATGTCATTTAAGACATTGTTTTTTGTGATTTATAAAATATATTGCAAAAAAAAATAAAGCGTGCTACAATGAAAATGATGATATAATGTGTTCGAAATAGCGAACAATAATGGAGGAGAATATCATGGAAAATTTAAGTTCAAAATTATACAAAAGACAAGAACGTCCTGTAAAAGTACTTCAATTTGGCGAAGGAAATTTCTTACGTGCATTCGTAGACTGGATTATTGATACTATGAATAGAAAGGGTGTATTTAACGGTAATGTAGCTGTTGTACAACCAATGCCATTTGGTAGAGTTCAAGATATGAAAGACCAAGATGGTTTATATACACTTTATTTACAAGGTAAAATGGATGGTAATGTTGTTAAAACTCATCAAATAATTGATTGTATTAGTGATTTAATTAATCCGTTTACTGAATATGATCATTACCTTGAATATGCAAAAAGTGAAGATTTGGAATTTATTATTTCTAATACAACAGAAGCGGGAATTGCATATGATGAAAATGATACTGATTTTACTACATGTCCTAAGAGCTTCCCTGGTAAATTACTTTCATTCTTACATAAAAGATATGAGGCATTTAATGGAGATATGACAAAGGGATTATATATTATACCTTGTGAATTAATTGATCATAATGGAGACACTTTAAAAGAAGTATTAGTTAAGCTAGCAAACACTTGTAAGATGTCTGCTGATTTTATTAATTGGTTAACATCTGCTAATAAATATTATAATACATTAGTAGATAGAATTGTACCAGGATATCCAAAAACTAATGAAAAAGAATGTCAAGAAGAACTTGGATATATAGATAATTCAATGGTAGTTGGTGAAATTTTCCATTTATGGTGTATTGATGGAGAAGATATTAAATCTTTAGAAGAAAGATTTCCGGCACCTAAAGCAGGACTTAATGTTTTATATGTTGATTCAATTGTCCCATATAAACAAAGAAAGGTTAAAATTTTAAATGGTTCTCATACTTGTTTAGTACCAGTTTCATATTTAGCAGGTATTGATACTGTACGTGAAACTATTGAAGATACTCAAATTGGTAATTTTGTTAAAAAGTATATTTTTGATGAAGTTATTCCTACAATTGACATTCCACATGATCAAATGGTCGCGTATTCAAATTCAGTACTTGAACGTTATGAAAATCCATTTGTTCGTCATGAACTAATGTCAATTGCACTTAATTCGGTTACTAAGTTTAAGACTCGTAATTTACCAGCATTACTTCAAAATATTGAAGCTGGACGTTTCCCTAAATATGCACTATTTAGCTTAGCTTCTTTAATTGCTTTCTATCGTGGTAAAAGAGGAAATGAAGATATAGCACTAAAAGATGATGAATGGGCTTTAGATTTCTTTAAAAATGCTTGGTCAAATTATGATGGTACAAAAGAAAGTTGTACTAAGATTGTTAAAAGTTTCTTAGGATTAGAAAATCACTGGGAAGTTAATCTAAATAATATTGAAGGTGTTACAAGCTTCGTTACTGATTGTTTATACGAAATTATGACAAAACCAATGCGTGAAGCTTTAGCAATTATAGGTTGTTAGTATGAAAGATTATATTATTATTAATCCAATAGATAATGTTGCAGTATGCTTAAGACCTTTTTCAAAAGGAGAAGTAATTGAAGGTGTAACATTAAAAGATGATATTCCACAAGCTCATAAGGTAGCTTTAAAAGAAATTAAATTAAATGAAAATATTATTAAATATGGTAATCCTATAGGCCATGCAACACAAGACATTAAAATAGGTGAGCATGTTCATACTCATAATGTTAAAACTAATTTAGATGATGTAATAGAATATAAATATGAACCACAATATCCTGAAGTTTTAGGATATAAATCTGACCGTATGGTTGATGTATATGAAAGAAAAAATGGTGAATGTGGTATTCGTAATGAACTTTGGATTATTCAAACAGTTGGTTGCGTGTCTGGTATGGCAAACGACATAATAGAAAAATTCAAATCACAATATGATACATCTAAAATTGATGGGGTATATACTTTCCAACATCCATTTGGATGTTCACAAATGGGCAGTGATTTAACACTTACTCGTACCCTACTTCAAGATATGGTTAAACATCCTAACGCTGGTGGTGTCTTAGTTTTAGGTCTTGGTTGTGAAGAAAATTTAGTTTCTACATTTAAAGATACTTTAGGTGAATATGACAAAGAACGTGTAAGATTTTTAAATGCTCAAGATGTAGAAGATGAAGTTATAGAAGGTACTAAAATCTTAAAAGAATTATATGATATTATGTCAAATGATAAAAGAACATCTAAGCCTTTATCTGTATTAAGAATAGGTCTTAAATGTGGTGGTTCTGATGGTATGTCAGGTATTACTGCTAATCCACTTCTTGGTAGATTTTCTGACTTCTTATCTTTAAATGGCGCTACAACTGTTTTAGGTGAAGTTCCTGAAATGTTTGGTGCGGAAAAACTTTTAATGGCTAGAGCTAAAGATGAAAAAACATTTGAAGATATTGTAGAATTAATTAATGATTTTAAACACTATTTTAAAGCTCATAATCAAGTTATTTATGATAATCCATCACCTGGTAATAAAAAAGGTGGTATTACAACTTTAGAAGATAAATCTTTGGGTTGTACACAAAAGGGTGGAGCTGCAGTTGTAAATGGTGTTTTAAAGATGGGACAAAGAATTAAAGAATCTGGACTTAACTTACTTTGTACACCAGGTAATGACTTAGTTGCGACTACAACACTTGGATGTAGTGGTTGCCAAATGGTACTTTTTACAACAGGTCGTGGTACACCATTTGGAGGATTTATACCGACTGTAAAAGTTTCTACAAACACAGCACTTTCTGATAAGAAGTCTAATTGGATAGATTTTAATGCTGGTGATTTAGTAGATAAATATTCAATGGATGAATTGCTTGAAAAATTCATTGATTTAATAT
>CAZGBY010000024.1:0-24803 GCA_964524125.1 uncultured Clostridium sp. | reverse complement strand
ATTAGAATTATCTTTAATAAATAAATTTCTATATTTTATATATTCATTAAAATTTAGTCTCAATATTCTTATAATGGGTATATTGTTTCTAACTAATATATAGTTTAAGAATATTAAACTTAATATTAATTTTGTGTTGTCATCAATAAATGATAATTGTTTATATACTTCTATATGAAATAATATAGCTTGTTTAATACCTTCTAAATAAGAAATATTAAAATAATAAGTAGTTAATTTATTTAGTATATAATCATCAATAATTAAACAATCATCAAATAAATTAAAAAATTTATTTAATAGTTTTGTAGTTAATGGAGATGATTTATTATTTAATAAATACATAAAAGAATCATAATAGTTTTTATATTTTTCTTCACTTGATGTTTTATATGGCACTTCATCATATAAAATACTTTTAAATAAATCATGACGAAAGTCATCATTTATACATCTAAGTAGTTTTTCTAAAAAACTTACAGTTTTCTTTCTTGTATATAATTCAATATTTAAATTACTCATAATTTGAAAATACTTGTTTAATTATCTGATTACATCCCGTAGATGATGAACCACTTATAATACCTATAGTAATAGCTTCAAAAATATTTGATACATTAATTATATCTTTATTAGTTAAATAAATAATTATACCAAGTATTCCACCAAGAAGGGATACAAATATAGGAATAAGTTTATATAAATCTTGATGTGATTTAAATATTACTTTAAATATTTCACCAAATAAGTATGTTATAAGTACTATTGTTGGTATATAAATAATTTGCAAGATAAGACTCCTTTCTTTATAAAGTGCTAGCTCTTTATAATATTTTTTAAGATATCTTATCTATATTATAATAAAATAAGGGAGTCTAGCATTTGCTAGACTCCCTTATTTTATTGATAATGAAATATATAAATAATGTCAAGAAGAAAATTACTATATTAATTTCTTAAATACATCAACCTTATCTAGATGTTCCCAAGGTAGGTCAATATCATTTCTACCAAAATGACCATATGCAGCAGTTTGAGCATAAATAGGTCGTTTTAGATCTAAAGATGTAATAATACCTTTTGGTGTCAAATTAAAGTTTTCCCTAATTGTCTTTTCAATAAGTTTTTCATCAACTTTAGAAGTACCAAATGTATCAACTAAAACACTCGTAGGTTTTGCAACTCCAATCGCATAAGAAAGTTGAATTTGACAACGTGAAGCAATTCCAGATGCTACAACATTCTTTGCAATATATCTTGCCATATAAGATGCACTTCTATCTACTTTAGAAGGGTCTTTACCTGAGAATGCTCCACCACCATGACAAGCAGCACCACCATAAGTATCTACTATAATTTTTCGTCCTGTAAGTCCAGAATCTCCTTGAGGTCCACCTACAACAAAACGACCAGTTGGATTAAATAAAAATTTAGTATTTTTATCAACTAAAGATGCTGGTACAATTTCATCAACCACGTACTTTTTAATATCACGAGCAAGTTTTGTCATTTCTACATCAGGTGAATGTTGTGTAGAAATTAAAATTGTATCTATTCTTACTACATTACCTTCATCATCATATTCAACAGTTACTTGAGTTTTTCCATCAGGTCTTAAATAATCTAGTGTACCATTTTTACGAACATCAGTTAATTTTTTAGCAAGTCTTTGAGCTAAAGTTATTGCCATAGGCATATAAACATCAGTTTCATCACATGCATAACCAAACATAATACCTTGATCTCCAGCACCTTGTTCGTGTTCATTGGATTCATCAACACCCATAGCAATATCTGGTGATTGAGGGTCAATTGCAGTTAAAACCGCAAGGTTTTCAGCATCAAAGCCAAACTTTCCTCTAGTATAACCTATTTCAGTTACCTTATCACGCACAATTTTTTGTACATCAACATAATGAGTTGTAGTAATCTCACCAAATACAAAACATAATCCTGTTGTTACACAAGTTTCACAAGCTACACGTCCATTTGGATCATGAGCTAAAATTTCATCTAAGATAGCATCTGATATTTGATCACAAATTTTATCAGGATGTCCCTCAGTTACAGATTCAGAAGTAAAAAATCTAGCCATTGTTAATAACCTCCTTAATAGCTTTAGATAATTGGTCAGCACAACTTGTAGGGCGAACTCCACAAGTATTACCTTCTAAAATATGCATAATTTCATTCATCGGTTTCCCTTCACAAAGTCTACCGATTGCCTTCAAATTTCCATTACAACCACCAATAAACTTTAAATTGTACATTATATGATTTTCATCATAATCAAAATCAATTTGTTTCGAACAAACACTTTGTGTTTTATATGTTTTATGTTCCATAATACCTCCTAAAAATTATCATATATTTTTTCAAATTCATCGCTAAAGCGAATAAATCTTTCAAATAAATAAGAATCAAAAAACTTCGCAAATTCTTCTTTTAATGTATCAATTGTCATTTTATGAGGATAAGGTCTTTTATAAGATCTTAAACTTCTTAAAGTAACATACACATCACAAAGCATAATAATTTGTTCTTCTTCTGTCTTCTTATTAATATTTTTACCTTCATTAAGTGATTCATTAGTTGAACCTTCAACGCTTAATCTAACTACTGTATCAATAAGTCTTTCAAGTTCTAGCCTTTTAATTAATTCATTTCCAAGCTTTGCTTGATTTCTTAAATATTCAAACTTTTCATCTTTAGATTTAATATTATTTGTATTTAAATCTACTTTCTTATCAAGAATGTTTCTTGAAAATAAATATAATTCTTCTACTTTTGTTTTATTATATCCCATTATTTCAGAAAATCTTTTTGAAACACAGCTTACAAGTTCAATGTTAAATTTCTTATCTTCAGA
This sequence comes from uncultured Clostridium sp., assembly GCA_964524125.1. Classification (GTDB taxonomy): domain Bacteria; phylum Bacillota_I; class Bacilli_A; order Acholeplasmatales; family Anaeroplasmataceae; genus CAG-307. Next base: position 21,934 of record CAZGBY010000024.1, on the reverse strand, counting down.
TATAACATCATTTTGTAAAGTGATATCAAACATTTCTCCAACAATTGATGTAAAATCATCCTGAACCTCTTGACGTTTAATTAATTCTAAACTTCTTTGGTCTTGCATATACTGAGAAATAGATACAATTACATATAGTACTAAGATAAATGAGCACATTACAATAGTACGAAGGATAATATCTGCAAATTCTTCACTTCTTATAAAAGAAATAATTTGATGAAATGTAGAACCTTCATATTCAGCTGAAATCATATTATATGTAATTGTAAAGTGCAAAATCGTAATTAATACAATAAACCATTTCGAAATTGTTCTTAAAAGATTTTTATTTTGATATAAAGATGTAATTATTAATGCATAATATATTAGCATATAACCAGCTTCACCAAAATTAGATCCTCCTGTTTTCATTTTCATATAAATAATAACTGATGATAATACCATATAAAAACATGCAAAGTACATCGCAATTTTTTGAGATGTATTATCATCTTTATTCTTATAAATAGTTTTCTTTAATGTACTATTAAGCAAAAAAGTTAATGGAAACAAGATTGCAGTTAAAATCCAATTTGAACTAGTACTAGTTATAAATGACATTATAACCATTAATACAGAATAAACTAGATTTGATACAAATATAATATTTTTAATTACTATATTTCTTCTAAATAATACTTGAGTTTCATCAGATATATCAATATCTTTTTCAAACCCAAACATATCATTAAATTTATTTTCTACTACTTTTTTAAAAAAAGACTTCATATTAACACCTACCTAATATTAATTAAACTTATCATTAACATTAAATAGTTTTTGACCATTTAAGAAATCTTTTATATTCATCATTTTCTTACCAGGTACTTGAAGACTTAATATACTAATCGCACCAGTTTTACATTTAACTTTCATTTCTTTATTTAAAGAAATAATTGTACCAGGTAAAACATTAGAATTATCTTCTACCATTTTAGATTCATATATTTTAACTCTTATGTCATTAAACATTGCGTAAGCTCCTGGTTCAAAAGATAAACCTCTAATTAGATTAAACACATCTTTACTTGATTTATTAAAATCAATTCGTTCTTCTTCTGGTTTAATATTCGGTGAAATAGTAGCTAATGATTCATCTTGAGGTATTCCTTCATTTTTACCTAAGTATATATCTTCTATATTATCCATTAATAATTTAGTACCTAAATCAGATAATCGTTCAAATAAAGAAGAGTTATTATCACCATCTAAAATTTCTGTTTCAACCTTAGCATACATTCTTCCCGCATCCATTTGACGAACCATTTCCATAATAGTTACACCTGTTTTTTTATCTCCTTCTATAATAGAGCGTTGAATAGGTGCACCACCTCTATGGTATGGAAGTAAAGAACCATGAATATTGATACATTTTGAATATAAATTCAAAATTTTAGTTGGTATAAATTGTCCATATGCAGATGTTACAATCATATCAGCTTTTATATTTTTAAAATATTCTATTGAATCTTTTATATGTTCTGGTTGATAAACTTCAATTCCAAGTTCTAAAGCTTTATCAACAACAGGAGGATTTTTTATAGTTTTCTTCTTTCTATCATAAGTTGATGGTTGAGATACAACAAGTACAACTTCATATTTAGATGCTAAAGTTTCTAAAGGTTTTACTGAAAACTGTGGTGTTCCCATAAATATAATTTTCATTTTATCACATCCTTTTTATACTAATATAACAATCTTTTATACTTTGAAATTTTTGATTAATAACATTTAAAATAGATATATCTTCATCTTTAAGCTTTATTGTTAATTCATACTGAAATCTATCTTTAACTTTAAAAATATAATAATTTACAGGTCCTAAGACTTGAGCATTTGTCCAAACTTCAATCATTTTTTTAACATTATAAATCTCTTTATAAGCCTTACTTTGATCTTGACTTGACACAAGTACTTGAATCAAATTACTATATGGTGGTGTTGATGATATATTTCTATTTTTAAGTTCTTCTTTATAAAACATATCATAGTTATGACAAGCAGCTGATCTAATCGCAATATTATCCGGATTATAAGTTTGAATAATGACTTTACCATCAGTATCTTTTCTTCCAGCCCTGCCTGATGCTTGTTCTATCAAATTATAAGTTTTTTCATATGAATCATAAAATGGCATTTTAAGACCTAAATCAGCATTAACGATACCTACTAAGCTTACAAGAGGAAAATCAAGTCCCTTGGCTACTACTTGAGTACCTAATAATATATCAGCCTCATGAGAAGAAAACTTATTTATAATATCATCAGAAGAATTCTTTTTAGATGTACTATCTGAATCCATTCTAATTACTCTAGCTTCTGGTAAAATATTATGAAGTTCTTCTTCTAATTTTTGAGTACCATCACCTACATGTTTTATATAAGGACTTTGACATTTAGGACAAATATTAGGTACAAATTCTTCGTAATTACAATAATGACATTTTAATCTTTCCTTACTTTTATGATATGTTAAGGATATATCACAGTGAGGACATTTAATAACTTCTCCACAACTTCTACACATTACAAATGTAGAATAACCACGTCTATTAATTAATAAAACAGCCTGTTCATTTTTATTAATTGTTTTTATTAATTCATCCTTAAGACTTCTTGAAAGTACACTACGATTACCAGACATTAACTCTTCTCTCATATCTACTATAAGGGACATTGGCATTGGCTTTTGATTTGCTCGTTTATTTAAAGTAAGTAAATTAATTTTACCATTTATAGCATCATAATTAGTTCTAACAAGGGGTGTTGCACTCCCATAAACTAAAGGACAATTATGATAAATAGCTCTTTTTTTAGCGATAAAGTGTGCATCATATCTTGGATTATTATCTTGAATATAACTATCTGATTGTTCCTCATCCATAATTATTATTCCAATATTATCTATTGGTGCAAATAATGCAGAACGAGGTCCTACTACAATACGAGTTTTCTTTTGTTTAAGTAATCTCCACTGGTCATAGCGTTCACCCTCTGATAATTGTGAGTGCATAATTGAAACTAAGTCATTAAATCTTGCTTTAAAACGTGAAGCCATTTGAGGAGTTAAAGAAATTTCTGGTACTAGCATAATTGCTGTTTTACCTTGATTAATTACATTTTCAATCAAATTAAGATAAATTTCTGTTTTCCCAGAACCACATACGCCTTTAATTAAATATTCATCAAATCCTTTTGATGATTTTATTATATTATATGCATTTTCTTGTTCTTCATTTAAAATTATCTTTTTATCATCTACTTTAGTATATAAACCTTCTCTAAATACTTCTTTTTTTATTAATGATAATGCACCATTTTTAATTAAAGTATCAATTATAGATTTAGAATATCCCATATCATAAGTCAATAATTTGAGTTCTATATCTTCATTAATTTCTGATAAGTAATTAACGATTTCTTGTTGTTTTAAGGTTTTAGCTTTAGTAATATCTAACAGGTGAATCATATTTTGATATTTAGCTTTTCCCTTATCTTTAATATCAATAATAATATCTATTAGTTTTTTCTTTTTAAGTATGTTAATTTCTTTAATATAATCTTTAAATTCATTAATATATACTAAATTTCTATCCTTTTTAATTAAATTTATTGAATCAATAGAATTATCATAATTAGTAAAATCTATTAATTTATTATAAGAAGCTTTTAAAGAAGATGGTATCATCATTAAGTAATTTTCTATTAAAAAAGAAAAATAATATTCACTTAACTCACGACCTAATTTTAAAAGTTCTAAAGATATTACTGGTTCTAAATCTAAAACTTCTAATACTTCTTTCATTTTATAGGAAATATCATTATTATCATCATCTTTAACATCAACTACAAACCCCATAAGTTTTCTTGCTCCAAAAGGTACAAGTACACGAACTCCAGGTGTAATTGAATCTGTAAAAACATCAGGAATTTTATAGTCAAATTCTCTATTTAATTGATTATTTTTAATATCTAAAATAACACTACATATCATGTACTCACCACCTTTAAAAACAAAAAAGTCCGTAATGGACTTTGTATTTCATCCATCATTCAAGCTTTAGCACCGAGCTAACTAAGTAGGGGTTGCTGAAGGGTCACAGAGCTTGTCTCTCACCTTCTCTTTATGGTTAATATTTAAATTCAACTTATTATATATCAATTAGATATATTTTTCAACTAAATATATAATTTTTTTAAGATTTCTGCTAAATTAATCACTAGTATTATAATAAACTTATAAATATTTTCAAAACATTATATCCATGCTATAGACTTTGTAATCTCTTCATCAATTATACCAAATCTTGATATAGGTATTATTAAGGATTTAATTACTAAAAATAATATAATACTTTGCGGAATCAAATAAACTATGTTCTTAGGTAATGATATTGTAAGTAAATATGTAGTATATGATATTGTCCTATCATTAATAATCCACCACCAAAAAGTACCAAGAAATGAATTAATTAAAATATTTATTATTAATCTTGCAAATAAACATTTTGTAAATGTTATTTTTGTTTTATATAAGCATAAAGAATATACTAAACATCCTAACATTGAAGATAAAGTATATCCAAAAAAGAAAATACCTTCAGGTTTTACTAAATATCCTAAAATATCTACTAAAAAACCAACAATTAAAGAAATACTAGGACCATACATTAATCCAATTAATGCTAGTATTATATAAGAAAAACTTAATCCTAAATTTGAAAATCCTGATGGAATAGTAATTAAACTTAATAATATATTTAATGAAATTAAAATAGATATCATAATAACACTTCTTAAATTGTGTAAATGACTAAAACTTTCTTTAAATAATTTTAAATGAAAAGGTGTTTTATATAAATTATTATTATTATTATTTTCTATAAAATTAAATTTTTCTAAAAATAATAATATTATATTAACTATAAAAAAACTTATTATAAAACTAATTAAAAATATTTTATATTCTTGTATACCTGTGGTTTTAGTTAAAATACTATTATTAATATTTATAGATGTATCAGTTAAAACATAAGCATCTTTTAATTTATATAAAACATCGTCAAATGATAATTCAATAATGTTTATTAAAAATCTACGTGCTTGTTGCCAAGAGTTATATAAATTACATTTTGAAGTAATTGTATATATACCATCTTGGTAAGTTATAGATGTATTTTTTGATACTTCTTTTGTATTTATATAAGAAAATGAAGAATAAGGATAAATAGTAATTCCATTTTCTTCATATGAATTTTCTATTCGTTCTTCTTCTATTTTATTTTTAACTCTAATGATATAATCTTCATCTAAATTAAAAACTTTATATTCTGCTTTAAAAGTTATAATGTAATTTTCATGATAAGGATTATATATAAAATATGTAAACATTACACAAAGTGATGCTAAAATTACACTTGATGTGATAATTAATAATATATGTTTTTTTATAACATTTAGAATTTTAATCATAAAAAAAGACCTCCATAGAGATCCACTAATATTTTTGTGGATCACAATATAACCGCGAGATGACTCTTCGTCTATCACATTATCCTAGGCGATAGCACTTAACGCTATATTGTCTATGAAAGTATTATATCATTTGATAATTCTTTAAACAAGGAATTTATTATTATTTTATTTCATTTAACATTTTATTAAGCCAAGTTATCATCATATCAAACCATCTAGCAACATAAGGATTTTCTTTCCTTTTATCTAAAATACCAGTAGTTTCATCTGATAGACTCATTCCATGAACGCCTTCATTAAATATATGACAACAACATGATATGTTTTTTTCATGTAATGACTTCATTAGTTCTAATGAATTATATACACTAACAGATTCATCAGTAAAACAGTGCCATAAAAATACTGGTGGTAAATTTGTTGGTATATGACGTTCTAAAGATAGTCTATCTTTTAATTCTTCACTTTCAAAATTACAACCAAGTAATGATTTAAAAGAACCAAGATGCGCAATACTTTTATTTGTAGATACAACAGGATAACATAAAACTAATAAATCTGGTTTAAAATCTTTAGAATATATAGCATTATAAAGTGATAAATGTCCACCTGCAGAAAAGCCTATTGAAATAATTTTATCTACATTTGATATTTGTTTAACTTCTTTTATCGTTTCTTCTAGAAGTTGTTGTGGATAAGGATATAAGTCAAGTGTTTCTCTATAATTTAATATACAAGAATTAAATCCAAAATCATTAAATTTTTTTGCAACATTTTCTGATTCTAAACTTGATGTATGATCATATCCACCACCTGGTACAATTATAACCATATGCCTTTTTTTATCATCTAATATATTTAATTTATAAAAATTTTTAGAATCACATAAATAATGTTTACTTTCCATCTTGTTCACCTTCTAACATTTTTATATATGCAAGTTCTATTGTAAGCTTAGACTTAGATATCTCATCTGTTGCTTTTTTTAAACAAGAAGTAAAATGTTCTTTTTTAGATTTTATCATTTCATTAAATAAATCTGTTCTATTTTTTCTTAAAATAGGTCCAAATTTCATATCAAGTAAATCATATTTAATTTTAGAATTTTCATCATAATGGCATTCTATAATAACATAATTATGTTTACCATCTTTTATTAAATGTTCATTATCAAATACAAAATGATTATTTATTAAATTTCCTCTTAGTTTATCTATTTCTGAATGAGCGTCAATAATTATTTTCCTAAATTTCTTACATTTTTCAAATGATGAAGTAATAATATTTGAAATTAATAAGCCACCCATACCAGCTAATACTAACACATCTGCTGTATCATTAAAATTCTTTAGACCATCAGAAAGGATGAATTTACATTTATCTAATAAATTTTCTTTTTTTATATTTTCAAAAGCATTATTAAGTGGTCCTTCATTAATATCAAGTAAATAACAAAAACCTACGTTATACGACTTTAAGGCCTTAATTGCCGTATATCCGTGGTCACATCCACAATCAACTAAAGAATTAGCATCTTTTGCTAAAGATGCTAATAATTCAAGTCTATTCATTATTTTTTAACTAAGAAATCCTTTAACTTTTTACTACGTGAAGGATGTTTAAGTTTACGAAGGGCCTTAGCTTCAATTTGACGAATACGTTCACGTGTTACTCCAAATTCCTTACCAACTTCTTCTAAAGTTCTGATTCTTCCATCATGTAAACCAAAGCGAAGTCTTAATACTCTTTCTTCACGATCAGTAAGTGTAGCAAGTACTGTATCAAGTTCTTCTCTTAATTTAGCTTTTGCAGTAAATTCATAAGGATCTAGAGTTGTTTGGTCAGCTACGAAATCACCTAAAGATGAATCTTCTTCTTCACCTACAGGTGATTCTAAAGAAATAGGTTCTTGAGCGATTTTTTGAATTGCTTGTACCTTTTCAACTGTAATATCTAATTTCTTAGCAACTTCTTCAGATGTTGGTTCTCTACCTAATTCTTGAACTAATTGTCTTTGAACTCTAACAAGCTTATTAATAGTTTCAACCATATGTACTGGAATACGAATAGTACGAGCTTGATCAGCTACAGCTCTTGTAATAGCTTGGCGAATCCACCAAGTAGCATATGTTGAAAATTTAAAATCTTTTTCTTCTTCAAACTTATCAACCGCTCTTAAAAGTCCCATATTACCTTCTTGAATTAAATCTAGAAATTGAAGACCACGTCCAGTATATTTTTTAGCTATAGATACAACAAGTCTTAAATTAGCTTCAGCAATTTTGTTTTTAGCTTCATCTCCAGCTTCAACTAAATCAAGTAAAGCTTCATAATCTTCTTGAGAAACATCATTATCATCGTCTAAATCAATAATATCTAATTGTTTTTGAGCTTTTTGACCTTCTTCAACAATTTTTGCATAACATTTTTCTTCTTCAAGAGTTAAAAGTGGAATTTTACCAATTTCTTTAAGATACATTCTAACAGGGTCATCTACTTTAATAGATGGAGGTAGGGTATCGAAATCTTCAATAGAAACTTCTTCAACTTTAGAAGCGTCAAATTCTTCTTGTATATCTTCTTTTGGTTCTTCTTCAAGAACACTAATTTTTTTAGTAATTAATTCTTTTATGATTTTAGTATATTCTTCTGAATCTTCATCATAATATTGAGTAATTTCAGTAACTAAAATATAATCAGATTCTTTACCTTTTTCAATTAATTGTTGTAAAACTGTTTGAAATTCCATATTAATTCCTACTTTCATTAGTTTTTTTAGTACTTTGTTGTACTTGTTTTAATTTCTCTATTTTTTTTATAAGCTGAGAAAGTTTTTCTGATTGTGGAAGATAATCAAAGTTATTATTAATTATATCTATTTCCTTTTTAGGTTCTGATAAAATTAAAGCCTTAATACATTCTTCTAAATCATCTTCAGAATATTCATTTAAATAGTCTAAGTTATTATTTAATGAATCAATATTAAACTTATATGCATTCTTACAATTTGAATCTAAAGAATGATAAAATTCATTTTCATTAAACGTTTGATGAGTAATATAATAATCATCTATTAAATTAGTCCATATATTTTGATTTATAGGTTCTAAATAGTCTATAAATGGTTTATCTAATAATTCATGATTTTCTATTTTCAGTGCAAATTCTTTAGAAATCTTACCATAATTTAATAATCTAAGTTCAGCACGTGCATGATTTTTAATAAAGTTAAAATCAAAAGTATTATAGCTTTGCGAAATATCTAAATTATTTTGATAATTAAAATTAAAATCAAAGGAATCATCTATAAAATCCGTTTGATATTCATTTTTATAATTATTATCTGTAATAATAGGAGAAATATTATTATCTTTATGAAAATCTATCATTAAAGACGCTTTTGATATATTCATCATTCTAGATAGTTCATCAAATACATAATCTACTTCTATTTGAGATGATTTATTATTTAAAAATTCAAATACAATTTTTTTTATTTGTTCTATATCAGATAAACTTGTAAAGTCTTTATCTTTAGTAGCATATTTAATAATATAATCAGCAGGAGTAATTTTATTATTTTCAAAATAATTTAAAAATTCTTCCTTACCATATTTTTTTACAAATTCATCTGGATCCATTTTATCTGGTAGCATTACAAGATTTAATGTAGTTTGATTAGTATCAAATAATTTAATAGCCTTCATCATTGCATTTAAACCTGCATTATCGCCATCATAGCAAATAATTACTTCTTTTGCATATTTATTAACAATTTGAACTTGTTCTTTAGTAAGGGCTGTTCCCATTGAACAAATAGCTTCTTTTATACCTGCATTATATGATGCAATTACATCCATTTGACCTTCATGAAGTACAACTCTATGAGACTTTCTTATATCAGACATTGCATCATATAAATGAAAAAGTGACTGCCCTTTTTTAAATATAATAGTTTCAGGTGAGTTTACATATTTAGCTTGTTCAACTTCATTATGATAGATTCTACCACTAAATGCAATTATATGTCCTTTTTCATCTTTTACCGGAAACATTATACGATTTTTAAATAAATCATAAAAATTTCTATTTCCATTTTTAATAAGACCTAAATCACACATATCAAGTTCATTATATCCAGCTTGTTTTAATACTTGATACAATGAATCATTATCATTTGGAGCAAGGCCTATTTCAAAAGCTTCAATTGTACTTCTATCAAGTCCACGGCCTTCTAAATAAGACATGGCTTCTTCACCTGATTTAGTATTTAATAGATTATACCTAAAAAATTTATGTGCCGTTTCCATTATTTCATAATAATGAGAATAATCAGGACCTGTATATTCTTTAGTATAACCTCTAAGTTCAATACCAGCCTTATCTGCAAGTTCTTGCAAAGCTTCCATGAATGAGATATTCTTAATTTTTTGTAAGAATTTCATTGGTGAACCGCCTTCACCACATCCCATACATTTAGCGATTTTCTTTTGTTGTGAGACCATAAAGGATGGCGTATTTTCATTATGGAAAGGACAAAGACCTTTAAATCCAGAACCTGATTTTATAAGTTTAACATATGGACTAACAAGTGCGACCATATCAGTAGATGAAACAATTTCATCAATTTGTTCTTTTGATACCATAATAATCACCCACCTTTATAGTAATTTAATAATTAAAACTTAATACCTTTATTAATATAATCTACTACTTCATCTAGATTTAATGTAATTTGTTCCATCGAATCTCTATGTCTTATTGTAACAGTATTGTTATTAATAGTATTATCATCTACACATATAACAAATGGAGTACCAATAGCGTCTTGACGACGATATCTTTTTCCAATTGCTTGTGCTTCATCATACACACATGAAAAATGACTTGCAAGCATATCATAAACTTCATAAGCTTTTTCTTGATGCATTTTCTTAATTAAAGGAAGTACTGCAACAGAATATGGTGCTAAATGAGGTGCAAGTCTTAAAACTTGTCTTGTATCACCATTTTCTAGAGTTTCTACGTCATATGCACTAAATAATATTGCAAGTAACATACGTTCAACACCAACAGATGGTTCTACAACATAAGGAATATATTTAGTATTATCTTCAGGATCTAAATATTCTAAAGAAGTTTTTGAAAATTCCATATGTTTTCCTAAATCATAGTTTGTACGAGACGCAATTCCCCATAATTCTCCGAATCCCCAAGGGAAGTTATATTCAATATCTGTAGTTGCGTTTGAATAAAATGATAGTTCTGATTGATCATGATCTCTATATCTAAGTTCATCTTTATTAATACCCATAGATACTAAGAAATCCATACAATATTTTCTCCAGTAGTTAAACCATTCTATTTCAGTACCTGGTTTACAGAAGAATTCTAGTTCCATTTGTTCAAATTCACGAGTACGGAAGATAAAGTTACCTGGTGTAATTTCATTTCTAAATGATTTACCAATTTGACCTACACCAAATGGTAATTTCCTACGAGCAGCCCTTTGAATATTTTTAAAGTTAACAAATATACCTTGTGCAGTTTCTGGTCGTAAATATACAGTTGATTTTTTATCTTCTACTACACCCATATTCGTTTTAAACATTAAATTAAATTGTCTAATATCAGTAAAATCTGATTTACCACATTCTGGACAACAAATATTATGTTCTTTAATAAAGCTCATTAACTCTTCATTTGACATACCGTCACCTTGAATTTCGCCATGAGAATAATCTTCTATTAATTTATCTGCTCTAAATCTTGCATGGCATCCTTTACAGTCTATTAATGGATCTGAAAATCCTCCAATATGACCTGATGCCTTCCAAATTTCTGGATTCATTAAAATTGCGCTATCAAGACCTACATTATATCTTGACTCAGTTACCATCTTTTTCCACCAAGCATCTTTAATATTCTTCTTTAAAAGAACACCAAGTGGACCATAATCCCAAGCGTTAGCTAGTCCTCCATAGATTTCACTACCTTGAAAAACAAAGCCTTGATCCTTTAAAAAGCTTACTAATTGTTCTAAATTTAATTTGCTCATTTAAAGCCCCTCCATTCGATAATTCTACATCTTAATATTATATCACTTTTTTCTAAATTTTCAATTGTATGACATTCAATTTTAGCTTTTTTTGCAAAAAAAGATATTATTTAAAAAGTTAATCATATAATTTAGTGGTGGTTGTTTGAAACATATTGTTGAATTTGTCAAAAACAATTTTATGTCTTGGTTAATTTCAATTATCTTCTATCAAAGTATTTTAACTATCTTCTTTTTCAGTGAAACAAATTTAAAATTATTAGGAGTTTTGTTTGTAATACTTGCAGGAAAGATTATATTTGTAGAATATAAAGATAAGATATCTTCTTTTATAAAAGAGCATATTAAGAAAGGTGAAAAATGATACTCAAATGCGAGTATCATTTTTATAATATTTAATTATTTATTAGAAACTATTTGGATTATAAATTCTTGTGCCATCAGCTAAAACAATTGATACAATTGATCCTTTAAATCCCTTACCATTCCAGTCAATAAAACTAATTTCATAAGTAACATTTTCTAATTCAAGGTAATCAGCTAACCAAGCATGTTGAGTGACACCATTTCCAGCATAAATTAATAAACTATTATCTCCATCTTTCAAATATAAATTAGTGTAATGAGCATTTCCTTCTTTATAATTATCGCATTTTATTTGATAAATTTTATTAGTACAATTCTTATCATTTGCTTGTTCTAAAGCTTCTGCCAAAGTACATGATACATATGTATTAGTAGACGGAGTGTTATTTCCTCCTAAATTACAAATTAATTCACTTGCATCGAAACTATAAATAGCATCTTCCTTAAATAATTTATCAGAGCCATGATTTGCAGTCTTTAGTATACCTTTAATTACTATTTCATTTCCATGGCTTATTTGATTCATAATATCATTTGTACAAAGTACAGCTATAACACCATCATCACTAACTAAATAGAATCCAACTTTATTAACTAAACCACCAGTAACAATACCTCTAATAGTTTGTTCAGAACCCACTTCTTTTTCAAATAATTCACCAACACTAATAGCCGCTAAAGCTTCTGGAGAAATATATTGAACATGAATAGTTTCTTCTTTTTTATTTGAACCATAATTTACTGTAATTTTAATATCAGCGCTACCTGTATTTCTAGTATGTAAAACTCCATTTTCAATATAGAAAACATCTGTATTTGATGACTCATATGAAATTGTAACTCCATCAACTCCAAGTAAATCAGATTTATAAGATGTGACTAATTCTTTTTCAGGATCACCATAATAAATAGAATCAAATTGTTCTTTTGCATAATAATCCATTACAAAATCACAAGTATTATTTTTATCAAATTCTACATCAGATTTATCCATACTAATATCCATCAATCTCCATCCGCATCCTGCTGCAGAAGATTTAGCATTCATAACAGTTATATACATGTCACAAATCTTACCATCATATTCAGCTAACCAGTCAATACTCTTACCATTATTTTGTGTATAAATATAACTACCTGTACCATCATAATTTCCAGTCGCACTATCATATGTAGCATCTAAATCAAATATATAAGCATTATTAAAGCCAGTTTCAACTCTATAATCTACTAGAGCTGTTACTTTATAAATCATAGTAGTAATATTTTCTTTACAGTCAGTTTCCATAATTTCCTTAACTGTTTTTTCTTCGCACCAAGAAAGATCAATTTCATGTTCAATTTTATCTAAACTATCTAATACGCAATTAGAAATTTGGCAACATCCTTCATAACCAAATTTATCAGCATATGTTTTTTCAGTATCTAAAATCCAATAGTCTTTTTCACCATAAACAGAAATTTCATTACCTACTTTAGCATCTATTGAAATATTAGCACCATATAAATAGATTGAAGATTCACCATCAGTTATAAATACTCCAGTAGGTGCTGATGAAGCACTAACGGTAATTTTAGTTACAATACCCTTAACTTTCACTAATGTACCATCCTTAGCTTCACGAGCTTCTTTGATAGACATTTGTGTATACTTAGTTGCATCAAATTCAGTTTCTACTTCTTTAAATGATACTATCTTCATTTGCTTACCATTTGAGCCTCCTTGTGGTGTTCCATTAAACTTAGTAAGTACACCTTTTAATACAAGTTCATTACCTACGGCCGGTCTTTGTGAAGCATCAAGCGCATCAAAAAATTCATCATTTGCACCATGTACACCAAAAATATAAAGTTCAGAACCATCTTCACCAACTAAAGTCATTTCACCATATGTATATGAAGAAATTTCTTTTACTATTCCCTTTATATACCATTCTTTAGAATCATCTAACTCACATTGTGCAATCGCATCCTTAATAGTAAATGCGGTTTTTTCAGACAAACCATCACTTATAACTTCTTCAGTACTTTCTATTGGTGTAGTTAAAGTATTAACTTCACCACATGATGCAAGTGCTAAACTTCCTAATATTGCACCAGCTGCTAAACATTTTAAAAATTTAAATTTCATAAATATCTTTACTCCTTTATTTATTCGATTAATTTTACTTTCTTTTGGGGAGGTCTTTTAATCAACCATATTAGAATATCACAAAAAGAATATAGAAGTCAAGCACAAAATTGAAAACGTTTTCATTTTTTTCGATAAATAGTAAAATAGACATTACTTTTTTTAAATAATGTCTATTTATAATTTTTAAATTGTGATAAAAACCTTGATATTTTACTAGTTATTGATAAGTATTTATTACATGTAATTACATCTTCTTTTATATCTAACATTAATAAATAAGAAAACATTACCATCAATTTAAAATATTTTTTACCTATATCAGTTTTGATATATTTATTAATAATTTCATAATGGTTAATATCTAAACTATCCATATCTAAATATATTTTATATAAATCATTTTCTAGTACTCCTTCTTTTATATATTTATATCCTAAAAATTTATAATTATAAAAATGAGAAAGTGTAGGATAACCATGATTTATACCTACTTCTATATCTTTTGTTTCAGTTTTAAGTCTTTTAATCATTTTATATATTTCATATTTTAAATCTAAAATAATATGATATTTAGATAAATAAATCCAGCTAAAATCATTTTTTGCTGGATTTGTTTCTATTTGTCTTATTTTGATTTCTAACATATTAAACCTGTCATTTGAGATTACTGCTAACTTTTTATATTTAAATCCTGTTATTTTAGGTGTAGGTATAATATGAGATGATTTATCAAATAATGTTTTAATTGTATTTAACATACTTTCATAATTAGATAGGATATCTTCTTTATTTTCATAATAATTATATAAAAAATAAATATGATTATTTTCTTTTTTTATTTCTATAGGTTCTAAAATAGAAAGTGACATATTCTTAACTTTCAAATAATTATTATATTCTATTAAAGATATATCTTTTACTATATACGTATTATTAATTGTTTGTATTAATTTAGTATTTAAAGTAATATCATTAATATACTTTATATCATTTTCATTTATTTTATTAAAATTATTCATAGCTTCTTAATGTTAAAGTATTTGTTGATTCATCATAACTTTTATTGAATACTTCTTCTGTAATACTATATTTATTCATTATTTCTTCTTTTGATGTAACTAAAACTTTAGTAATTTTCAAATGAGTTTTTTCAAAACTATCAAATAAAGATAAAAAATCATCTTCATTATTTTCTTTTACTTCTATAATATTTACATTATCTTCTCTTTTCAAGATGACTTCTCCTAACATTTTTTGATATTCATTTTGAATTTCATCTTCTGGTGTTTTTTCATTTAATAGTTCTTCATTTATAACTTCTTTATCTTTATCATTTTCATCTAAATCAATTATATCTTCATTTTTATCTTCTTCTATTAATACAGGTATTTCTATAATTTCATCTTCTTTATCTTCTGTAAGTTCATCAAGTTCATATGACATATCATAATCAATATCAATATTATATTTAATATTTACACCTTTATTTTCTATAATATATAAATCTAAATCTTGAAGAATTACTTCATTAATAGTCATACCATCTTTTAAGATAACATCAAACTCTAAATCAAGCGTTTTAAAGTTTTCAGTCATATTATGATCTAGATATGTTAAGTCAATCTTAATCATTCCATTTAAAGAATCCTCTTTAATATTATAACTATCTAATCTTTTCAAATAACTTTTAATAGCTAAAATATCTTCAATATTAATAACTTTCTCTTCAAATATATTAATGTTCAAAGTATCACCTATTTAAATATATGAATAATTTAAAATATTAGAATATATTTTTAATTATCGTTAAAAATATTTCAAATATGTTTTTCTTTTTACCATATATTATTTCAATATCAGTAGTTTCTATTTCTTTATTATTGTAATTCAAAATTATATTTCCACCATTTGAAGTTATGTTATAAGTTAAAGAATATTTATCAACATCAGATTTTAAAATAGTTTTAGTAATAGAATTAGAAGCTTTATAATATATTTTATTATTTTTATATAAAATAGTATCAAATTCTTTAATAATTTCATCTTTATTTATAAACGTTGTTCTTTTATAAAAATTAAATCCATATTCAAGTAAAGATGCAGATTCATTATTTCTTATTATTGGATTTTCATATCCTAGTGTTACACATATAAGACGCATATCATTTTCTTCTTTTGTTAAAGTAATAGAATATTTACCTGCATTATAACCAGTTTTTAATCCATCTATTCCATTCTTACCCGCAAGTTTATTAGTATTCACAAGCCAAAATGGATTAGCTGTATCTTCTCTAAAATACGCTTCTTTCATATTAGATATTTCTAAAACTTCAGGATAATTATTTATTAAATAAGATGATATTATAGACATATCATAAGCTGTTGAATAGTGATTTTCAACATTAAGCCCGCAACAATCAGTAAAATTAGTATTTTCCATATTTAATAGTTTAGCTTTTTCATTCATTTTTTTAACAAATAATTCTTCTGATTGATATAAATGTTCTGATACTGCAACTGCACAATCATTTGCAGATGCAATTATGATACATTTTAGCATTTCATATAAAGTATGAACTTCACCTTCTTCTAAATATACTTGAGACCCACCCATTGATGCGGCATATTTAGATACTTGAATTTTAGTATCATAATTTACAATACCATCTTTTATTGCATCATATATTAATGATAATGTCATAATTTTAGTCATAGATGCGATTATATTTTTTTCATGAATATTATATTCATATAAAACGTCACCTGTATTTGAATCTATTAAAATAGAAGATTCTGCATTTTTTGTTATAGTATTAGTTTGATTTTCAGCTTTAGAATGTTTTACAAATAAAAAAGGAATTAATAATAATATAATAAGTAGTTTTTTCAATTTATCACCACTAATAATATATTAAATATTAATTCTTTTTATAATATTAGATTATTTTATATATTAAATTTATAATATCTTCATCAAGTAAATTTGGTTTATAAAGTAAAGCATCTTCTAAAGTAATAAAGTATTCATTAAATTTATCAAAGTTTTTTTCTAAAGAATAAATCATTAATGATGAAATTAACAATGCACCTAATTTATTATAATGAGATGTATCATTTGTACCATCTTTATATCTATAATATACGTCTTTATCATAAATTAAATGAAATTTATGACATTTATCTAATCCATATAGATTATAAAATTTAGTTGTAATAGAATATAGATCAATTACATTATAGTTAGAACTTAAATATTTTATTATACTTTGAGGATATCCCTTATGATCATCTATAATGAGATCATCTTTTATATTAAATCTTGTAGGTGAGGTAAATATATAAGCATTAGCACCTTTAGAAATAGCTTCATTATAAAAATATTTTAAATTATCAATGAAAGTTGTATCTTTATCTGTATATCTTAAAGGATCTGATTCTTTTTCATCATTATTACCAAATTCTATGATTAAAAGATCATCTTTTTTAATATTTTCTATTACAGGTTTAAATCTATTTTGTTCTATAAAGCTTTTAGTAGAACATCCGGCATGAGCTAAGTTAATGATACAAACATCTTCTTTTGTAAATAAATTAAACATTGTGCCGTATCCAAATTGAGGATAAGATGTTAAATTATAATGTTGCATCAAGGAATCTCCTATTAAAAATACTTGTCTCATTTATTTGACTCCTTAAAGATTAATACCCAGTCATTTGAAAGTTCTCTTTTTCTTGTTGGTCTAAAAGTATATGTATCTTGATTTGTTATTGTATCATAATAAGCTTTTGAATTATTTTCAGGATTCATTATATATAAATCTAGTTTCTTATCTTTATAAGATGATAAATCTATATCTAGTTTATCTCCTTTATAAGTATAAATTAATATAGTATTATCATTAGCACATACTTGAGTTTTATGATGATAAGTTTTATTATTTAATATTAATTCAGGACGTGATTTTAATGTTTGAAAATCACATTCTATCATTAATTCTTTTAAATATTGAAGTTGGGCTCCACCAGGAGATGATAATGCTTCTAGCCATGATTCTCTTACACCATATGCACCATCATCTTTATAATTATAAAATTGAATTATCGAATTATTTCCATATATAAAGCCACAAGCACCTTCAAATACTGACCAATATGCATAACGTCTTACATGTGAAGCTTCCCAATATGGTTCTTTTACATCATGGAGACCTTGAACTATTCCTTCGTAAGATGGTTCCCCATCAAGGATTGGTTTTATATTTTTATATGTTCTTGATTTAATTACATATTTATAAGAATCTTCTCCAAATGAATCTTCATTTGAATTATTATCATCCCAAGCTCCTATTGATAATTGATCATAACGACGATGACCTGATTGGAACATATTAAAATCAAGCCAAGAACAGTCATTAAACCATACGTAAGATCCAGTCCTACCAAATGGATGGAAAGTAATTAAATTATTAGTATTATCTTTTAGAGTTTGACCTAAGATATTAAATGTTTGATATGAATCGTCACCTCTTACATCTCCTCCAATTACCCAGATAATATTAGAATAATCTTTAAAATAATTACTTAAAAATAGAGCATATTCTTTTGCGTTAGTTTCATTTATATAGCCTTTTTTTACATTTGATCCCCAAGATGGTAAGAGCCCTACAATAATACCTAATTCATTTGCAAGCTTAACTACTTCTTTAGCCTTAGACCAAAAGTCATCACTTGAATAATCTATATGATTATGTGGCATTTCATTAATACTTTCTTCAAGATTATATACTAATATAGCTTGAATATAGTTATAACCTAAAGATTTTCTATTTTTTAAATATCTTTCTATTTCTTCTAAATTTAATTTATGTAATAATAACCAAGCTGTATCTCCAAGTAAGAAAAATGGTTTGTCATTATTATATAAATATGTACCTTTTACTTTTAAATTAAACATAATATGCACCTCTATAAGTATTTTAATATTTTTTAAATTATGATACAATTGTATTATAAAAATATAATACAAAAAGGTGATAAAATGTATCATATAAAAGAAGATAAACGAAGTCAAGATAGTGCTAATAGGATATATAGATCATTAAGACATATACTTGTAAATAAAAATTTAGAAGATGTGAGTATTAGTGATATTTCAAAAGAATGTGGTATATCTAGAATGACATTTTATAGATTATTTGATAATATAAATGATATTCTTGAGTATAAAATTAATGATTTTTATAAAGAATATAAAAATAATGTTCTAAATAAAGATGATAAATTACTATATTTTTTTGAATTTTGGTCTTATCATAAGGATTTAATTAGATTATTAAATAATAATGCTTATCATATATTATTAAGTATATTCATTAAAGATAATAGTAATATAAGTAATGTAAAATTTATTTATGAAAGTAATATCAAAGCTTCTATTCTTGCAAGTATATTATCTACCTGGTCTTTAAGGAAAGGCATTGAAAAACCTTGTGAGCTTAAAGAAATTGTAATGAGTATATTTAAAAAGAATTTAATACTAAGTATATGAAAAAACTTACCTATAATCATAATAGATAAGTTTTTTAGTTATTTATATTCAATTAAATATTATAATAATCTTTTATATTCATAAATTAATTGTTTTATAGCATCTTCAAAAATTGATTTAGTTAATAATTTAAAACCTTTTAAGCTAACATATTCAATCTTATCTTCATTATATAAAGATGAATTATCCCAAGATATTTCTATAAAATCATCAACTAATCTAAAAGTTACATCCGGTATAAATGCACCATTACGATAATAAAACCAATTATGTTTTTTGTTCCAAGAATCTAATTCAAAAGCACATTTTTCAGCCTTTTCAAGTTCTATTTTATCTCCATTCTCAATTTTATTCCAATCAATATCAATGCCTGAATCTCTTGACATATCAATACCAATTCTATTTGTTTCATTAAAAGGATAATTATCAAAATTCATTATGTAGCAAAGATTATCAACGAAAAAATCAATAATTCCAAGTTAAAACCAAGTGGTAGTTCTTCTTTCATTATTATAAATATATTCCATTATCCATCAATAATCATTTTTATTTCGAAAACATTGTTTTCTATTTTTTCTAATTCAAAACCAAATTCATTATTTCCTATCATTGTTTTTGCCTGCCATTTTTATTTTTAATTATTTTAACATAAATTTTATGATCAATAAGACCTTCTTTATACATCTTCTTTGCTACAGAAGTATTTATATCTTTTATGTCTATTATTTTATATGCATGATAGCCATTGATTTTAAATGTTTAAAGTGTAACTATGAAGAAAATGATATTGACTATGAAACAATAGCTGAAATATGGGATGAAGATTTTGGCGATTATCCAATATTATATTGTCCTAATTGTAACAAAGATAAATTTGTACCAATAGATATTTGGAACAAAGTAAATAAGAAATAAATATTAATATAACTTAATAGTTAATAGACCAGTTTTTTGCCAAAAAGCTGGGTTTTTGGTTTGGAACTATGCTTATAAGGGTCACATAGAATTTCCTATTAAGTGAAAAAGGTAAGCCTACCCATTGAGTAAACTTACCAAGTTTTGCTTGTGAAAGTAATTTGCTATTTATTTAAAATTAAATTCTATTTTTAAGATTTCAGATATTTTTATTTGATATCTGTTTTTTGATATATATCCTTCTATCAATATGCCATTTCCAAAATAAGATAAATAATTTTCCTCGATGTCAAATTTATATTTGTCAACTTCTTCAACAAATTCTTCATAATCAATCTCATTTATTGTATTTTTATGGAATTTTAAAATTTCAATATATTCCCACATTTGTTCTTTGTTTAACTTTTCAAGTTCTAGACACATTAAACATTCATTTGTTTTTATTGTTTCAGTTCCTTTTTCATTCAAATTATAAACGCCTGTCCTAAAACAAAATACAAGTGAATTATTTTGAACATAAATTCTTTCTACCACACAATCATGTAAGCCATATTTATAAAGATATTCATCAATATTTTCCATTTTATTCTCCTTCATTACATCCATGGTTTTAATGCCTCGATAATTTTTTCAATTAATTTCCAGAATGCCTTTCTTTCACCTGGAGTCATAGGTCTGTCTCCTTGAATTGGATTTCCATTAATATCAACTCTAGTTTTTCCATCATCTCCACTAATATGAACATGTGTTGGATCGTGGTCGTTTGGATAATGGTGATCAACTCTATAACCACCACTTTTACCAATTCTAACACCCATTACAGTGATTCCAGCTAAGCCAAGGGCTGTTACAACTGAAGTACCACTAATAGTTGCCGTAGCAGTTCCTAGAGAAACAGCACCAAATGTTAATCCATTAGCACCTGCCATTTGAGCAAATTGAAGCGTTGGATACGTAAACGTAAATGATGATGAAGCAATGCCACCTGTCAATGCACCAATTAAACCACCAACAAGTGTATTAGCAATATAACCACCTGCACTTATGCTTCCATTAAATATTTGACCGTCATCTTCATAATCCGCCAACACTGTTCCACCAAAGCCAATTGCAGCACCAATAATCGCACCAATAATCGCACCAATAATCAATGCACTAATAGCAAAGTGTCCTGAAGGATCATAATAATTCACAGGATCATTTGCACAATATGCAAATAAATTAACACCTTCAATATTATCGGGTTCTAGGTAATCAAAACTATCTGCATTTAACCATCTTCTTAATTTTGGAACATAAAATCTTGACTTACAGTAATACATATCAATATCCAAATCATAGTAATACCCTTTAAATCTAAATGGATTTTTATTAGCTATTCCAATACCACTAGTGT
>CAZGBY010000023.1:0-25273 GCA_964524125.1 uncultured Clostridium sp. | reverse complement strand
TTTTTTTAAAATTTCAGCGGTGACACAGCGGAATTTACTTTTTCATTTAACGTTTTTTTATGAAAATTAATAACAAACAAAAAGTTTTTTATATAAAATTTATTTTATAAATAATAGCAAATGCAAATTCATCATTATGGTTCACATTAAAACTAAACCATTTAGTTTTAATATAATCAGTAATATTCAGAACTCTAATTATTAATCTTGATATAATTTTACCTACGAGCTATTACAATATGTATTAAATAGTAAGAAATTTGAATAATATACTGATAATTTATATAGATGAACCCGATAACAATTACTGTTTAGATACTTATTAATCAATAGTTTTAATAATTATTCAATATCTTTTATGCATACTTTCCCATTATCCTGTAAAACAAAGGAACATTTACATCCAATTTTATCTTTTATTCGTGATGATAAAAATACATATTTAGCTAAATATATTTTTGAATTATATTGTATTTGTATAGTGTAACATCTAAAAGATTTAACGCTAATAATTTTGCCTTCAAGTATGTTGTCACATTTAATATATTTAATATACTTATTTGTTTTTATTACAATTCTAATTAATATACAAATACAACAAATAAATAACAATAAAGACAGTAAAAAAGCGCTATTTATTATAAAAATAAACATACTTATTATAAATAAAACTTCAAGTGATAGCCATAATAACAATTCAATTTTAAACTGATTATTGTCTATATTTTTCATTTAATAAAACCTTCAATATCTTCTGCACTACTAAATCCAGTAACTTTCCCCATAATCGGTTCACCAGTTATATGTGCTTTAATTTCAAGTTCATTATACAAGTTATCTTCATTATCATATTTTGGACAATAATCTATATATCTTTTAGTTCCCCAATTAAATTCGTCAGAAAATTGATATTTTATTTTCATCATAACAACTTCCTCATCACTAGTTCCATTACCAACTTCCATTGCTGATTTTAAATTAATTAGATATTCTCTTAAATTAACCTTATTAACGTCCCATGCACTAGGAAGAAAGTAATCAACTATTATACCAACCAAAGAAACAACCAAACTTCCAATACTAAGTCCCAAAGATACTGGAGGAACTTCTAAAGTAACAAGACTACCTATCGATAGTACAACGCTTATTCCATTAAAAAACATATTAACTGTTTGATTGTTGTTATCTTGCCATGAACTATAGGCATCTATATAATCTATTATTTCTTTAGCAAGATTATAAATAGCAGTTCTCACTTCCAAATTCCAAATATATATAACAGCATAGGTCAAATCTTGTTCTTTATAATTCGAAGCCAAATTTCTAATAATTGGATAGCTATCATAACAATCATAATAAGTTCGCGTATTATTATTAGAAAATCCAGATGGAGTTATTCCCATCGGACTAAAATCTGATAACCATAAAGCACCTAAATCTCCTGATTTCCTACCTGAAGAAATATTATAAATCATATCTTCATAATTTTGATTTTCAGCAACTAATATACTTAAAGTGTAATATTCATCATTATTCCAAGTATTATCATTATAAGAATACACGTGAATATAATATGTGCCAGCAACCACATTCATAATTATCGACTCTTCAGAATTACCAGATTTGTTAGAAACAGCTATAGATTCTATTGAATCATATGATGAATTAGTAGTATTAGATTGTTTATATAATCTTAAATCGTAATCACAACTTGATGGAATATTTTTTAAATTTATCTCAATTCTACCAGTCAAAATTACATCAATATAATAAAAATCCGTATCAATATATTTTTTGCCCCAAAAACTTTTTTTCTGGCTTATTGTGCCTTTAACGTTAGTTGTCATACTATAATAATGAGTTCCCTTGGCAGCACGTATACATGTAGCATCAGAAAATTCATCATTATCTTCGTACGAATCATCCATAGCAGTAACAAGATATTCATCGTCAATATGATCATATTCTTTCATTAAATAAGTTCCAGTTTCATTTGTATATTCTAATTCACTTTGATATCCAGCAAGTATTTCTTTGTTTTCGAATTCATCCATTGCTGTCAAATTAATATTTTCCATATCAACATTTTGTTTAATTTCACTGTCAATCTTGTTTGGATTTTCATAATTAGATACCGTGTCATATTTAGCAAATTCTTGTTCACAAACTTGTTTTTCACTTGCATCAACAGACAAAATTGAAAACAAAGAAAAAAACATTATAGCAAACATAGATAGAAATATTTTTTTAAAAAAATGCATATTTATTTCCTTTCTTATTTTATATAACTACATAAACAAATCTAAGTTCAATTATATTATATATTTCTTTAATTTATGTCAAACTTAGCTTGTATTTTGTGTTTCACCATTTTTATTTAAAATATAAATGAGATAGTAAAATATTCACTTAAACGTAATAAATAGATGTATTTACAATTAATTTGATTACAATTTTGATTCAAGTTATTTTTTTAAAAGACACAAATAGCTCGTTTATTATTATTTTTTTAGTTTGTAATTATGCTTACAGGTGTCACATAGATTTCCTATCAAGTAAAAGAAAAGCAGCCCTAAAGCCTCTTAAATTACTTAACAATTTCACCAAAAACAGTACCACTTAAAGCACCAGCATTTGATTCATCAGTATCAATATGCATTGCAAGTGCGTAACTATTAGATACACGAATTACAGTATCACCAAATGTTAAATTACGTCCAGTTTCAGTTAAAACCTTAACAGATACAACTTCTCCATTTGTAACATTTAATTCTTTTGCGTCTGCTTCAGTCATATGAATATGACGTTTAGCAACGATTACACCTTCTGCAAGTTCAACTTCTCCACAAGGTCCAACTAATGTACAAGCTGCAGAACCTGCAACATCACCAGATTCTCTAATAGGAGCTTTAACTCCTAAAGTACGAGCATCAGAGAATGATACTTCTACTTGGTTAGCGCTTCTTGTAGGTCCTAAAATAGAACAATTTAGTTCACCCTTTGGTCCTCTTACAACAACCTTTTGTTCAGAAGCGAATTGACCTGGTTGAGATAATTCTTTCTTAACAGTAAGTTGTGCACCCTTACCAAATAAAATTTCTAAAGCTTCTTGTGTTACGTGTACATGACGTGCACTAGTTTCAATTAAAATTTGTTTCATAATATTAAATTCCTTTCATGATTTAAAAATCAACATGCTTATTATAACTCATTAAAAAATATTTGTAAATATTTGTAAAAAAATATCTT
The DNA here is from genome assembly GCA_964524125.1 of uncultured Clostridium sp. Classification (GTDB taxonomy): domain Bacteria; phylum Bacillota_I; class Bacilli_A; order Acholeplasmatales; family Anaeroplasmataceae; genus CAG-307. The sequence continues at coordinate 22,024 of CAZGBY010000023.1, read as the reverse complement.
AGTCTTTTACAACATCTATTAAATAAATATCTTCAATATATTTTTTAAGTACTGCAATTAGTGTATCTTGTGCATTACTTTTTAATGTATCTTTATAAAAATGAGATTCTTCCTGACCATCATCATATATGACAGATATATGATAATAATTATCAGTTTCTTTATAATTATATAAGTTCTTAAAATCTAATAATAATGCCCCTTCAAGTTCATTAAAGAAGTGAACTTTTTTCTTTATTTTAGATAATTTTACATTAATACCATTAAATGTTTTTACATTACCCAAATCATTTATTACTAAATGAGATGAATTCATAGGATATGAAAACGCATCTATTCTAAACTCTTTTATTTTTGCCATATAACCACTTCTTTCTTAAAATAGTATACCACAATTATTTCCATTTGTTAGATTATTTTTTCATAAAGTTTTCAATATCATCAATTTCTTTAATAATAGATGAAGATAAATTTACACAACCATCTTTAGTTACTAAAACATCATCTTCAATACGAATACCAATATTCTCTTGTGGTATATAAAGACCTGGTTCATTAGAAATTACACATCCAGCTTCAAGTGGTGTATAATCACATAAATCATGACAATCTAAACCTAAATGATGAGATACTCCATGAAAATAATATTTTCTAACTTCACTATCATCTTTAATTAAACCTATACGTTTTAGTTCTACTTTATAATAATCAATAACTATATTATTTAGATCTTTAGTAGTAAGTCCTGGTTTAATCGATTCAAATACCTTCTTTTGACAATTAAGTACAATGTTATAAAGTTCTTTTTGTCTTGATGTAAACTTACCACTTGCAGGGAAAGTTCTTGAAATATCTGCACAATAATGATTATTAGTAGACCCTAAATCAAATAGAATTAAATCTCCATCATTAATAATAGAATTATTAGTACTGTAATGTAAACATGTCGCATTCTTACCAGAAGCGGCTATAGTATTAAATGCATATCCATCTGCGCCATAATATTTAATTTCTTTATCAAAATATGATTCAAGTTGATATTCATATAATCCTGGTTTTGAATTTTTCATCAAAGATTCAATACCAAGTCTAGTTTGTTCTATAGCTTTTTTAATTTCTTCAATTTCAGCTTCAGTTTTAATTGTACGTGCGTTTTTTAAATGCTTTCTTCCATTTTCTATTTTTATATATGGATATTTTTCTTTTAGGTATAAAACTAATCCATCAAGTTCTGATTTAGCATATGATTTATGATTAACATCTTCAAAATCAAAATAAATTAAATATCCTAAATTAATATACTCTTCAAGTACACTATAAAAATTATCAATATAGTCAACTATATCACACCCTGAAATTTCAAGCACTTCTTCACTATTTAAAGATGTACCAACCCATTTAGCTTTAAATTCATCATATTTTTGAATTAAAATCTTAGTTGTAATAACATCATTTTCTTTTACAATAAAACATATATCGTCACATTCTTTAATACCTGTTGCATAATAAAAATTCTTATTAGGCGCTTCTTTAAATTCTGAAGGCGTTTTAGCAAATAAAACTAAAACACTATCATTTGGCATATTTTTTGTAATTTTATTTCTATGTAATATAAATTCTTCTTTATTAAGCATAATATCCTCCTATTTTTTAACATAATCATTTACTATTTTCATTGCACATTTAAGTCCATCAAGCGCAGCAGTTGTAATTCCACCAGCATATCCTGCACCTTCACCTATTGGATATATGAACTTATTTGTAATACCATTTTCATCTCTTAAAATTCTAACTGGTGATGAACTTCTTGATTCAATACCAGTAAGTATTGCATCCTCACAGTAAAAGCCTTTCATTTTCTTATCCATTAAAATAAGACCTTCTTTTAATGTTTCAACTACAAATGAAGGTAGACATTTATCAAATGAAGAAAATACAACACCATGAGGATAAGAAGGTTTAACACTTCTGTATGTACTTGCGACACTACCTTCTAAAAATTCTTTCATCAAGTTACAAGGTGCCCTATAATCTGAAGATATATTAAACGCTTCTTTCTCATAATATTCTTGAAAGTACATTCCATCAAGTGGACTATTCTTATAATAATCTTTAACATCTACATTTACAAGTAGTGCTGCATTTGAATTTTCTTTGTCTCTTTTAAAATAACTCATACCATTTGTAACTATACTTTTCATATCTGATGTAGATGCCATAACCTCTCCACCTGGACACATACAAAATGTATATAGACTTCTTCCATTTTCTAGGTGAATAGCACATTTATATGAAGCAGGATCTAAATACTTACTAAAGGTAGAATATTGCATATTGTTAATAAATTCTTTTTTATGTTCTACTCTAACACCCATAGAAAAGCTTTTAGGTTCCATTAAAACATTCTTAGAATATAACATTTTAAATGTATCTCTTGCACTATGACCTAAACCTAATATTAAATGACAAGTTTTAAATTCTAAGTTATTATTAGTTTTTGCAATTACATAATCATCACATAGCTCTATATCTTCTAGTTTAGTATTAAAATAAAATCTAGCACCTCTTTGTATCATATCTTCTCTCATATTTTTAATAACAAGTCTTAAATTATCAGTACCAATATGTGGAAGTGATTCATATTTAATTTCTTGTGGTGCACCATATCTGACAAACTCGTTTAAAATATAACCTATTAATGGATCATTTGAATTAGTTTGTAACTTTCCATCAGAAAATGTACCTGCTCCACCTTCACCAAATTGAATATTAGAATCAATATTTAATTTCTTTTTAATTAAAAATTCTTCTACATCTTTAATTCTATCTTCCATTTTACTTCCACGTTCAATTATAATAGGATTTGCACCACATCTAGTTAAATAAAGTGATGCAAATATTCCAGCAGGTCCAAATCCAACTATAACTGGATTATATGGTGATGTAAAATTAGAATATTTCATTTTTATATCTAAATCTTTATATTTACTTACATGTTTATTTTTAAATATAGACTCTTTAAAATTACCAAGTACTATGAATGACATTACATAAAATATATCATCTTTTTTTCTAGCGTCTACTGACTTAGATATTATCTTATAATCATCAATAGAATTTAAAGAACATTTTAAATTCTTTGCAATAATCTCTTTTAAGTTATCAAGACCATCTTTAACACTAACTTTAATATTAGAAACCTTTATTCTCATATCTTAACAACTCCTTAGCAATATGAAGTCCTGATGTAAACGCAAATAATAAATTATAGCCTCCACAAGCTCCATCTATATTTAAAACCTCACCACACGCAAATATATGTGGATATTTCTTTAAAGATAAGTTTTTGTTTAGTTCTGAAACTTCAATTCCACCACGTGCAACCTGTGCTTCTTCAAGTGAATAAAGGCCTACTACACTTATAGTAAATTCTTTTAAAACATTAGAAACGTCTTTTGGATTTGTAATATTATTTTTAATTAAATATTCTTTTAACTTATTATGACAAATACCTGTCAAATAAAAATCAGGGTTTGAAGATTCATCTTTTCTTTTATTTATCTTAAATAAAATTTCATCTTTTGACGAGGATGGTAATAAGTCTATTTTAAGTTTAGAATTCACTTTAAAATAACGAGATGCGTTCATAATACATATGCCAGATATACCATCTGATTTAAATATTACTTCTCCTTGTTCTTCATATAACTTAGTACCTTCATATTTAATCTTACATTTACATCTTAAACCTTGTAGTAATTTAAAATTTTCTTTTGTTTTCAAACCTACAAGCACAGGAGTAGGTTTAATAAAATTTAAATTTAAATTCTTAAAGTAGTTATAAATATTTAAAGATTTTCTTTCAAGTATAGATGCACTAGAACCACTTGCTAGTATCGCATAATCAAATATTAAATTATCATTAATAATAACTTTATTATCTTCTTCTTTAATATTAAATACCTCAGTTTCAAGTAATACTTTAGCATCTTTAAGTTCTGATGTAAGTAACTCTAAAATAGTCAATGATGAATCAGTTTGAGGATACATTCTACCTTCACTATCAAACTTAAATAATAATCCTAAAGAATCAAAATAATTAAGAACTTCATCTTTAGGAGTCATTTTAAATATTTCCTCTACAAAAGAAGGATTATTATAATCAACAGGAGTAGCTTTATAATTCATAAAATTACATTTACCATTCCCAGACGCAAGTATTTTTCTACCAAGACCTTTATTTCTTTCAAATATAGTTATATTAATTTTAGAATTATTCTTTTTTAAATAGCTTGCTAGCATGAGTGAGGATGCTCCACCACCTATTATTGCTAAGTTCATATAATCACCCTATTCTTTTTTTATACCTAAATTAATAGAATCTCCAAATTCTTCTTTTAATTTAGATACTAATTTTTCTAATTTACTTTCTTTTTTTAATATTTCTTCATAAGTAAATAAATTATACTCTTCCATCAGCACTTCTTTTTTATCCTTTAAATTAGAAAGGCCTACTCCAACAAGTCTTAATGGTTCTTGTGTATAATTATCCTCAAATAGATCACATACTACATTATAAATATCTAAAAAATCAGTTGTATATTCTACAGTTTTAGACCTAGTAATCGTTTTAAATGCTTTATTTCTTAAAGTAATAGATATTGTTTTAGTCATTAAATTTTTACTAATTATTTTATCAACTAAATTTCTAGTCATCTTCTTAAGTTCTTTAAGTATATCATCTTCATTAACTAAAGGTGAATCATATGTTTGAGATTCAGAAATACTTTCTGATTTAGAATATCTATTGGGTTCTATTTTATTAGAAGTTCTACCATTTATAGCATTAATAACATAGTTATAAGTATTAATACCTACAAGAGAAATAATTTTATCATAATTATCCTTATTTTCAAAATCTTTAATCGTGCAAATTCCATTATCAATTAATTTAGGGTAAGTTTTCTTGCCTATACCAAATATTTCTTTAACACTTAAAGGATACAATATACTTTCCTTATCTCTTTTTCTTATAATAGTAATACCTAAAGGTTTTTTCATATCCGATGCCATCTTAGCCAAAAATAATGTAGGACCTATACCTATTGAACAAGGAAGATGATAATCTTTAACTAATTTTTTTTGTATTTCTTTAGCAATGTCAAGTGGGTGTTTAATTTTAGACATTTGCGTCATATCAGCGTAACATTCATCAACCGAAGCTACCTCAACAAGTGTCGAATATGACCTTATTAAATTTATAAATTTATAATGATAATGTTTTATAAGTTCAATATCAGGTTCTACAACAATTAAATCAGGCTTAATTCTAAACGCTTCTGTTAAGCTCATTGCAGAATGTATACCGTATTTTCTTGCCTCATATGAAGCTGTTGAGATAACACCTTTTGTAGTGTTTGCTCTACCTATAGCAAAAGCTTTACCTTTTAAAGAAGGATTTTTAATGCACGCAACTGAACAAAAAAACATATTCATATCAATATGAAAGATAATTTTTACATTTTTTTGATTATCCATTAAAATCACCCTTTCTTTTTTTAAGCTTTTATTATATAATTATAACATAACTTTAAAAAATAATTATACGAAAAGGTGATTTTATGGCAGAAAATTTAACTGAAGGTAAAACTAAAAAAGAAATATATGATGAACAAAAAGCATTAAGACAAGCTGAAAAGGAAAAAGAACTTAAGAAACAACAAAAGCTTGAAGCTAAAAAGAATAAAGGCTATGTAAATGTAACTGAACAATTATGGGCTAAAATATTAATCGGTGTATTAATATTTGCGATGGTTGCGGGTGTTATTTTCTCATTCATCTATGCAATAATAAATGCGTTCTAATAAAAATTTTAAAGATAAACTTTTTACGGTTTATCTTTTTTATTATATATTATTAACTTATTACATCATACATAAACTTAGCATAACATGCATATCCTTCATAAGGATTTTTTAAAGACACATGTGATAGGCATCCTACAAGGCGATTATCTTGAATAATAGGAGACCCACTCATACCTTGAATTATACCGCCTGTTTTATCTTTTAATTTATCATCAATAACATTTATTTTTAAGCCTTTTTCATCACATTTTGTTTGATTTAAACATTCTTTTATTTCAACATCAAACTTTTCTACTTTATTACCATCTATACAAGTTAATAAATAAGCTTTTCCTTTATGTACATCTTTTATATTTGAAATTTCATAACGTTCTAAATTCTTTAAAGTACTACTAGATAAAAACTCTCCATATACACCAATAAACATATTAGTAGAAACATCACCTATTTTAGTTTGTAATATATCTCCTTTTTTACTACCAGGGGTTTGACCTTTAGGCTTTACAATATCAGTTACATTTGCATAATATATCTCACCAGATATAATATCTTCTTTTATCATATTATGAGCAAGGGACGCAAATTTCATATTATCATTTATAAAAGATAATGTACCAATACCCATTTGATAATCCTTAACTATAAGACCTAATGAATAACTATTATTTTGTTTTATAGGTGTAACATTAACATTAATAATATTTTCATTTCTTTTAATCGTTAAATTCAAATCATTACCATTACTTTGCTTAATATAATCTTCAAGCATTAAAGATGATGTAATATCATTATCATTTACTTTTAAGATTATATCATGTTCATAAATTTTATTTTTCCAAGGTGTATAAATATCATCAGTTCCATTTATTCCATAAGTGCCCAAAACTTCTACATTAGTATTTAATTTTATACCAATTGAGTCTCCAGATACATATACATAATTACTAGATGCATAAGATTTATTTATAAATACAAATAATATAAAAGTTGTAAAAATTAAGAATATCTTTTTCATTGATTCACCGCCATATATATTATGCATAAAAAAATTAAAAATCATTAAGACATTTTTTGACAATATGATATAATAATAACTGGTGATTTTAATGAACAATATAAAATTAATAGCGTGCGATTTAGATGGCACATTACTTGATTCAAATAAAAATGTATCACAAGACAATCAAGATACAATTAAATCTTTAAAAGAATGTAAATTCGTTATATCAACAGGAAGACCATTAGCTGGAATTACTTATTTAAATGAAATGCTTGATTTAAATAAAGATGATTGTTATAGCATTTGTTATAATGGAGCTGTTATTATTAATAATAAAACAAAAAAAATAATATCATCATGTACAATTCCTTATTCTTATATAATTGAAGTATTTGAATTTGCAAAAAAATATAATCTAAATTTTCATGCATTTAAAGATGATGGTACATTACTTACTAATGAAAAAAATGAATATACAGCAGTCGAAGAAAAAATCAATAAGATTGAAGCTAAAGTTATTGATTTTTACTCAATTAATCAAAATACAAAATTTATTAAATGTATGATTGTATCAAGTAAAGAAAATCTAGATAAAGTTATTAATATAGTACCAAACTCTTTAAGTAATAAAATGAATGTATCACGTTCTTCTAACATCTTTTTAGAATTTCAAAGTTTTGATTCTAATAAGGGTCTAGGAATTAAAAAACTAGCTAAACACTTAAACATTGATATTAAAGATACTATGGCAATTGGAGATCAAGATAATGATAGGTCAATGTTTGAAGTTGCAGGTATTTCTGTATTAATGGAAAATGGAAATATGGATTTAAAAGAATATGTAGATTTTATTACAACATCAAATGATTCATCAGGAGTCGCAAATGCGATTAGACATTTTAATGTTAAATAATTCATCTTGGCTTATATAATTATTAAATAAATGCTTAATCATTATAAAATGAGTACATCCAAGTACTATATTTGTATAGGAATCAAATAGATTCCTATTTTTATTTATATAATCTTTAATCTCATTATACTTTTGATGTTCTATATATTCTATTAATAAAGAACCATCTAAATAATCTAAATTTTTATATTTATCCTTAATATATTTAATAGTATTTGTTGTGGCTAAAAACAAAGTATTTTTGTATTCTTTAAGTTTAAATAGATTAAGAACTCCTTCTATTTTAATATTAAATAGCACTTTAACATCTTCAAGTACCATTGAAGATAGAGTATTACATGCAAGTATAACCATATCAACTTTATAGTTTTTAATTAAATATGATATTAAAAAAATTGTTCTCTTTTTTAAGAATTCATAACTTTTATTTCCATATGGAAAAAAAGCCCTATCCATTATTAATGAATAGGTACTACTTTTATTATTGATTCCTTTTAAAAACGCATATCCACCAAAACCACTATCAATTATCCCAATATGCAAGGCAAATTTTCCTTTCGTTCTTTATTTTTCATATCTTTAACAAATAAATTATATACATCAAAAGTAATTAAAGCATCTTCTAATGCATCATGAGTTTGATTACTTTTAATTCCAGTATATTGTTCATATAAAGAAAATAATCCTGGATCTTTTTTAAGTTCATAATAATTCTTAATAAGTTGAGATAAGTTTATAAATCTAGATATATAATTAAGTGAAGGAAGTTCATTAATTAAATATGAACGTTCTAAGAATAACTTATCATTTTTACCAAATGTTAATATAGCTGGGTGATATTTCATAAGTACTTGTTTAAACTTATTATAGAACTTATAGTAAGATACCGAATCTTTTACATCTTTATTTTCTATATGTAAAAAATCTCTTGTTCTTCTATTAATTCTATGTACTTTAGTAGGTCTAATATGATAATTATATTTTTCAACTACTATACCTTTTTTATCAACTATAAAAAATCCTGCTTGTATTATTTCAGATACAAAATTAGAATTTGGATTAAATCCAGGCATAGTCATTTCTATATCTAAGAATAATTTATAGTTTAATGAATCAAAAAATGTAATTAAAGATTTATTTAAATTTCTCTTATCATATAAATATTTCTTACCCCTTTGTGTTGGAATAAATATTTCTGATACATAAATTACTTGATGAGCATAATATTTACCTTTTACTTCCTTACTATCTTCTGCAACTAAACTTATAACATTAGAAGGATATAAATATTTTTTAAATCTTTTCATTAAATTATTTTGAAAATAAAAAAACTTTAAAGAACCATTTCTTAAAATGGAAATTGTTTTATTTTTAATATTAACATTATGAATAATACCTTTAATCTCCATTCTATCACCTTAAAAATTTATTGTAATTCTAGTATTTTAGAAAAATGCATAAATAATACTAATTCTCTTTCTTGCCAGATTCTTTTTCGATTTGAATCTGCAAATAATAAATAATTGTAACAATTATTTATTTCAAATGAAATTATAACAAAAGATTTAATATTACATAAAGTACAAAGTTCATATAATTTTAAATTATGATTTTGATATTCTTCATAATTTTGACATATCATAATATTATCTTTTGATTTATATAATTCATTTAGTAATTTATAAGAAATATTAATATCTTCTTTATAGGATATTTCTTCTAAATTAGTCAAATAGAAGATATTACTTAATGATGAATATTTTAAAATCAAATCAAATGATGATTTTAAAGCTACATCAAATTTCAATTTCTTAAAATTATATGTAAATTTATTCATTATATCAATTATAGATGATGTTATATTTTTAGTAACATCAATATGTTCATGATATTTCCCTTTATATATATTAAAACAATTTCTACCTTGTTCCTTACCATAATAAAGTACTTTATCTACACAACAAAATAATTCCTCATAAGTTTTTCCATCTAAAGGATAAGATACACAACCAATTGTAGATGTTATATATACTTGTTTATTTTTAATATAAAATCCATTTAAGAAACAAAACTCTTTTAACTCATTTAAATATTTATTAAGTTTTACCCTAGATTCAACACCTGGTATAACTATTAAAAATTCATCTCCACCATAACGTCCAACAAGACCTTTTGTTTGAATAAAATCAAGTACTCTTTTTGATACTAAAGATAAGATATCATCTCCTGCTAAATGACCATAAACATCGTTTATCGATTTGAAATTATCAACATCTAACATAAGTAAAGTAAATGGTTTTTCTAAAGATATAAGTGATTTAATATATTTAATTATATAGGGACGAGATAATGTCTTTGTAAGATCATCTACTAATAAATCTAAAGTCTTATTTTTAAATAAATCATAGTTATTCAAATAAGTTTTTGTATACATTAAATCACCACCTTATACTTTAAAAATTTTATCATAAAGGGATGATTTAAGCAATAAATAATTATTGATTTACAATAATAAGATTCCACATATATTGACATATGATTAAGATAGAATCTTTATCTTTTCTTTTAATTAAATGTGATTGTTCCTTATATAGATATTGAACAAGTCCATTTGCATCTTTTATATTAGATACTAATATACCTTTTTTTATTTTAGATAAGGTATCATATAAATATTCATATAAATCAAATTTATATATTTTGTAAATATTTTGAAGAACTTCTTTTTCTTTCTCTTTAAATGGTAATTCTTCTTTTAAATTTATAATTATATTATCATAATTATTAATAAAGTATTTCTTATCAAGATAATATAGGGGAATACTTTCTAGATTAGATGGGGTTAACTTTATATCAATTAATATTGGTTTTATTTTAATATTATTAATAACATAGGAATTTAATTCTTGTCTTTTACCTAATGATATATTCGTTTTTAAAAGATTCTTAAATGATTCTTCATCGAAAAAATCATATAATTTATTAACTTTATTTACATAAACATTTTTAGAATCTTTTAAGATATAAATCTTTTTTTCTTCCATAATTAATTCTCCATTACATAATCTAGATATGATAGGGCTTTTGTAGTTAAAACTTCATATCCTAATTTATTTAAGATTTTATGATACAATTCATTTTTATCCTTATAATCTTTAATAGAATCAATTAAAACTTTTAATTCACTTTTTTCTATTTGGTATAAAGTTCTATTTGAATTAATTCTAAAATAATCTAAAGTATATTTACCAGTATCTGGCCATATGATTGGATCAAAATCATTATCTTCTATAACATAGTTAAGTTCTTTTAATATTTCTTTAAAGATATCAAGTAGGTTCTTACTAACCTTTTTTACACCTAATGATTCTCTTATTCTTTTATTAAATAAACTTAAAGAAATAGGAGATTCTGTATTAACTAAACATTCAATATTATATTTTAAATCATTTCTTGATTCTTGATTTCCTTCGTATAATTCTTTTAATGATATATTTTTAAGTTCTTTACAAACTATGTATTCTTTTGTATTCATTTTACCACCTGCTTTATATTATTAAGTATAACATAATAGTTAAAATTAAAAAAGAATGATTTTATTATAAAAAGATCCACTTTTAGTGAATCTCTAATTATTTTTTATTTTATTTTCTAAGTCAGAAGATATTTCTTCCATTTTATTTTTATCAAGACTATAATATTTCATCATTATAATGTTAATTATAAAACTTATTAATGGAATTATTATTCCTGCAATTATAAACACAATAAAAAGACCATTTGAATAAGGTGTGTTTATATCTAGCGATGAAGAACCTAGTGTAAATAATAACATTATTGAAATTAAAGATGTTGAAAGTGATGATATAACTTTATCAACAAATGAAAATAAAGTAGATATTACACCTGGAATAGTTTTATTATATTTATATGTTTCATAATCTGCACAATCTGCTATCATTGGAATCGTTATTCCTTGAGTTATTGTAATTGAGGATCTTGTTATGATAAAACATATCGAAAATAATATACCTTTAAATGATAAAGCATTTAAATAAGTGCCTTTAGTATTAATAATAATTATTATAATTAAATATATTATATTAGCTAAAGCAGAAAATAAACTTGAATATACAAACGATCTTTTTTGCCCATATGTTTTAGAAATTTTAGTCACAATAAATATTAAGATAATAGTAATTAAACTTACCAGAATTGACATATAAGATGATAAATTATAATTATTAAGAATAACTCCAAAAAGTAAGGTTGTAATTAAAGTATGTGTAGATATAGTTTGAGCTAGTTTAAGTAATGCTTCTGAAGTAATTAAACATTTTAGTGGTTTATTGTGTTTTAAAACTTCTATAAAATATGATAGTTTTATTTTTTCTTTATTATTGATTAAATATTTATCATTATCATAATCCTTTATACCAATTACTGCTAGAATAGTAAATATCAAAGATAGCGGCATATAAATTAACATCATCATATTAAAGACCTTTTGATTAGAAAGTGAACCATATTCACTTGCAAGGATTGGGAGTATTACTCCAAAAGATGTAAATATAATGGTTGTATAAATAGTATCAAATAAAGTCATCAATGGTCTTACTTTTGGACTTTTAGAAATAATAGTTTGACCAGCTTTAGTAGATGTGGTTTGACAAGTATATCCTATTACATAAAATGCATAAAATATAATAAATACAATATAAGCAAGTATTTTATTTTCTATTTTATTTACAACAGTATAAAGCAATAATACTGATAGTAACATTATAATTTGACCAATTATGATAAATGGGCGATATTTACCAAATCTTGTTTTTGTTTTGTCAATTAAAGTACCTATAAACGGATCTGTTATACCATCTAGAATTCTCATAACGGTTATTATATTTAATAAAACTGACATTAAAAGACCTGCCGGACCAAATGTATAATAAGACGCAATATTTAATAATATCATATAACAATTTGTTGCGGCGTTATTAAATGCGAATAATGCAATACTTCTTTTAGATTTATCATTCATTGTTTTCACTCCGTATCTAAACTTAGTATTAGCATATTTTTTCTTATAATACAAAAAAGAAGAAATCTTTATATGACTTCTTCTTTTTTAATTAGTTAAATATTTCTTAGTTGTTCTTCAATTTCATGTAAGATATCAGGATTATCATTTAAGAACTCTTTTACTTTTTCTCTTCCTTGTCCTATTTTATTTGAATTATAACTAAACCAAGAACCAGCCTTTTCAATAATACCATAATTAGTAGCAAGATCAACAACTTCACCTAAATAAGAAATACCTTGTCCATAAATAACTTCTACTTCACAAGTTCTAAATGGTGGAGCAACCTTATTCTTTACAACCTTGACCGTAGTTCTATTACCTACATAATTAGTACCATCTTTTAGTTGTTCACCACGCCTTATTTCAAGACGGACTGATGAATAAAACTTTAAAGCTCTACCACCCGTTGTAGTTTCAGGATTTCCAAACATAATACCTACTTTTTCACGAATTTGATTAATAAATATCGCAACACATTTAGTTTTAGATATTATTCCTGAAAGTTTACGCATAGCTTGACTCATTAATCTTGCATGAAGACCAACATGAGAATCTCCCATATCTCCATTAAGTTCAGCTTCAGGGACTAAAGCAGCAACTGAGTCAACTACTAAAATATCAATTGACCCTGATTTAATTAAAGCTTCAGCTATTTCTAAAGCTTGTTCGCCATTGTCAGGTTGAGATAAAATTAAGTTTTCAATATCAACACCTAACGCCTTAGCATATGTAGGATCTAGTGCATGTTCCGCATCTATGAACGCAGCATATCCTCCATTTTTTTGAGCATTTGCGATTGCGTGAAGCGCAAATGTAGTTTTACCAGATGACTCTGGCCCATAGATTTCAATAATTCTACCTTTTGGATACCCACCAACACCTAAAGCCTTGTCTAAAGATATTGATCCAGTAGAGATTACTTCAATCTTTTCTGGTTCTGAACCTAATTTCATTACAGAACCTTTTCCATATTGTTTTTCAATGAGTTTAAGAGCGTTATTTAAAGCTTCTTCTCTTTCATTCATTTTAACACCTCCACTTATAACATATCCTTTTTTTGGTGTTTTTTTTAATTTTTTTTGATTTTTTTTAACTTTTTTTTATTTTTTTGTACGCTATTCCATAATTCGACTGATAAATTGACTGATTTTGACAACAATATTTACATTTTGTATTAAATATTGTAAAATACAAATAGCCAAACCTAAGTAAATAATTGAAAGGATTAATATCCTTAAGGAACCGACCATAATTGTTGGGTTTGGCGACTATCGATGATAGTTGGTCGGTTCCTTAAGGATATTATTTTTTTATTATGCCAAGCCCAGATAAATTAAAAAAAGCATTAGAATTATTAGATTCTTTAAACTATGAAGAATTACTAATTGTATCTTTAGCTGTTAATGAAAAGCAACAAGTACTAAAAGATAAAACTTCACTTGATAAATTACTAATTCAAAATAGAACTTTAACTTGTCCCAAGTGTAACTCTACAAACATTTGGAGAAATGGAATAGAGAAAAACGGCCACCAAAAATATATTTGTAAATTTTGTAAGAAGACATTTAGAGCAACTAATACATCAGTTTTTCATAGTACTAAGAAAAATATAATTCCATACAATAAATTCATTGATTTAACATTAAAAAATCTTAGTTTAAAAGAAATAGCTTCAGAAATGAATATAAATGTTAAAACAGCATTCTTATGGCGTCATAAAATCATGGAAACTGTGGAAGATTTTGATGAAGGAATGATTTTATCAGGTACAATTTGGATTGATGAATATCAAATGAGTTCAAATTCAAAGGGGAGAAAGTTTGAGTTTTCACGTCCACAAAGACACCATGGCAACGATCCTGTTGATTCGATAAATGATGATTGTGTTACGGTTTTGCTAGCAATAGATGATAATGACCATATATTTGCCAAATTTACTAATTATGGTAAAAACATTACATCTCAACTGATTTTAGATAATCTAAAAGACCGAATACAAGAAGGTAGTACAATCATCACTGATTTTAATACGGTTTATAATGAATTAGTAGAATTACTTAAGTTAAAACATATTGATTACAAATCAAAAGATCATAGTGAAGAAACATTGTTAGAAATGTCGACAATGAACAATCTATGTTCAAATTTAACTGAATTTTTTGATAGATTTCATGGAATAAAAGATAAATACTTAAATAAATATTTAGGACTATTTAAATTTCTAAAACATCTAAAATATACCGAAGAAGATAATAAGCAAAAAATATATAAAGCATTTAATAAAGCTGTAAATAGTCGATGTAAATTGAAGCTTAGAGACCTATATAAAGGCTAGTGTTCTATCAGTCGAATTATGGAATAGCGTATTTTTTTGCTATTTTTGAGTTTTTTTTTATGTTTTTTTACTATTTTAGAAGGATTTTATTACATTGATTCAAAAATAATTTTTCTACTATTATAAATATATACAATACCAGAATAAATTGTTAAAACAATAGATACATACATAAGTACAAGACCTAAAATATCAAGCCACTTCCAAATACCTGAGAAAAATAATACAAATATGGCAATCATAGTCACAAAAGTTTTTACCTTTCCAGCCCAGCCAGCTGCAATAACCTCGCCTTTTTGTGCAGCCACAAGTCTAATTCCTGATACAGTAAGTTCTCTAATTAATATAATCGCAACTCCCCACATAGGTACTAAATTAAATGTATAACCTAAATCAACACTGCGATATTGACTCATTAAAATTAAAAAACTGCAAAGTACAAGCATTTTATCCGCAAGCGGATCTGCAAATTTTCCAAAAGTTGTGACCAGGTTATATTTCCTTGCAATTTTACCATCTAAAAAATCAGTAAAAGCGGCTAAAAAGAAAATAATAACATTAATAAAATTTGCAAGTGTCAAACTTGAAAATATCATATTTTCATTTAAATACGGTATGCACGCAACAACTATCATTAAAGGTACAGCTGCGATTCTTCCTAATGTTAGTTTATTTGGTAATGTCATAATTAATTCCTCCAATTTATTTAATATAATATCATAAATCAATTCATTTTTAAATAACTAATGCAATTTCTTTTTATATGTTCTTTTAAGATTTAAAATTGTAAAATCTTTATTTGAATTATCAATAGTTAATTTATCAATCAAAAGACCAACCATTCCTAAATCTGTTTGTCCATCAGATTCTCCCATTAATTCCCAGCCATATTCTTCAACTTCAATTTCACGTTCTTTATTTATATATTTGTCTAAATTATTTAACATCTCATCTTCAAGTGGTGAGCATTTAAAAGAAATATTTACTTCTTTTTCTTCTCTTTTTACTTTAATTTCAACTTCATTATGATTATTTTTAAGTAAATAAAGTAATATTTCATCTACAATTTTAGCATCTTTTTTTACTTCATGAATACTCATATTTTTACTCCTCTTTCTTAAACGCCTCTGTAATAGTAATTACTATACAAGCTACAAAGCCAGCACAAAATCCATTATTATATAAATCATATCCACCTTGAAAC
Organism: uncultured Clostridium sp.; assembly: GCA_964524125.1. Lineage (GTDB taxonomy): Bacteria > Bacillota_I > Bacilli_A > Acholeplasmatales > Anaeroplasmataceae > CAG-307. Next base: position 5,622 of record CAZGBY010000023.1, on the reverse strand, counting down.
GAAAGACAAAGTGGCAATATTGCCATATGTAAAGCACCCGTTAAAATACCAATAAATATACCATAACGCCCAGCAACTGGTGATAATGCAACACTAAATAATATACCAATTATAATCGATGTTTGAGAAATATCAGATCCTACAATTAAACTCATAATAATAGTACCTAACATAATAATTGATGTATTTTTTATATGCATACCAGCTCCTGCAAATCCACAAACAGATATTATAGTACCAAATACAACTCCATTAAGGTTAACTTTAAATATTAAGCATATAATTCCTTGAATAATTATTATTCCAGCTTGATTTAAAAGTACTAAAGAAATACCATAATCTCTAATATAATCACTAACTAAACGACCAGATCTTTTAAACAATGTAGGCATCATTTTAATTGCTTTAGGATTAGTAAGTATTGATATTATAATAAGACACAAACTAAAAGAAAATAATATTACATATAAAATAGTACTATATTCATCTGATAGAATAGTAATTTTATCAGTTTTATATCCAAAAAGCGATAAAATCCCATTAAATAAAATAGCTATTATTCCAAGCGAAAATCCTACATTAAACAAATTATATCCCTGATGAAATTTAATTGTATGACTTGACATTGCAGGTACTATCATACCTGCGGAAATACCACTTAATAAACCTAGAGGTATCGAAATATACAGTTTTATATCAAATCCAAACATTATATAACTTACAAGTGGTGAAATACCACTTGAAAATAAAAGAGGTATAATTAAATTTCTTGTAGGGATTTTATTTATTTTAGAATATAAAAATACTCCAAAATAAATAGGTAAGGAATTTAAAACATTCTTTCCAAAAAAAGAATAACCAAGAATCATATAAACAGCAGCGTAAATTAATCCTGACATTCTTAAATCTAATAATCTTATAATAACTAAATTTAATATAAGAACTAATCCTGCATTTAATAGAGTAGAACCTAAAGTACCAACTTCTATATAATCAGTAGTTAAAATACTACTTGATAATATTATATTTTTAAATCCTATTATTACTTCTTTGGGTGTATTTACAAAAAATGCAGATACAATTAAAATAAAAGCTAAAATAGGTAAATAATATGTCTTTTTAATATATTCTAATACCTTCATTTACATACCTCATAATATATTTAAATTATATCATTTAAGATTTTATAAACCAAGAATAAAACTAATAATTTTATTAATAATTATAAATATATAACTAAATATATTGCATATTATATTATTAAATTTAAGACCTAATTTAGAAAATAAATTAGATGTAGATTCTACTACTAATATTTCTTCATATTCTACAATATCACTATCAAATGATGCAGATACATCTTTCGTTTGTGAAGAATCTTTAAATGATAAAATTATAATTATTACTATAATTATTATTAAAAATATATAATGATTTTTCTTCATATTTTCACCAATAATAATCATAGTCTACAAATAATTAATAATTTGTTAAAATATGTCTTATCTAATTTGAAAAAGTATTTGTTATATCATTTAGGTTCTTTAAAAACTTAGAAAATTCTACTTCATTAATCTTACCAATTCTTTTTTTATAATCCATATTAGTTTTTCTAACAACATAATCAGGATTATTATATTTTGTAACATATAAAAATGACTTTTCAGTATCAATAACTAAAAATGTACCTTTATTTGTTTTATATAAATCACCTTTAACAAAATGGTTTAATCCACTGGCTTTTTTCTTCATTTTATCTTTTTTAAGACGTGAAAATAAGCTTTTAATATCATCATTATATTTATCAAAATAAACTACTTCATCAACATTTGCATAAACCGGATTCATAGATACATAATATTGTTTACGATTATATATAATTTTAATATCCCCATTTTTCTTAGTAACTTTATATAATGTAAGTCTTTTTAAATCTTTAGCATATACTAAATGCCTTTCATTTTTATAAATAACAATATCATTTTCTTCTATTTTAATAGTTTTTAATATCTCGTTTTTTAGTTTTGGATCATCATGCATATTATATATTATTTTAGATATTCTATTTAAATCATAAGGATCCATTTTACACGAATATTCTTTAAATTGTTTAATTTTAAGTTCAAATAAACACATAAGTAAGACACTACCTTCAAAACTAGATAATTTACATTGTAATGAATTTTTACTAGTTTTTTTAGTAGTTAAAGTATAACCATAAATTCTTCTTTTTTCATATTTTACAAATAGAAAAGGTCTTATTTTATGATTATCTTCAAATTTAAACCTTTCTCCATATTCATCTATGTGACACCAGATTACATCACCATATTTAAAAGATTTAATTAATTTACGATTTTTAAAATATTGTCTTATCTTTTTAAACATATAAATATCACAATCCTTATATATTAATTTTAACATAATTAGGCTACTCTTGCATAGAATTATTTAGGTGATTAAGATATTTATTCTATTTTTTATTATATTATTATCTTTTATTAGTATGAAATATTATAATTTCATTTCAGAATGTTTTTTAAACACTTTAAATACTTTTATTTATATCTTAATTCCTTCTTTATTTTTAATGATAATAATTGCTAAATTATTAAAATCAAATAAATATGTGATATATACAATAAATAAAATATCAAAACCTATCATCAAACTATTTAATTTAGAAAGTAGCGACGAAGTATTTATTTTATTTTTTTCATTTTTAAGTGGAAATCCTACAAGTCAAATTTTATTAAATGAATCCTATCAAAAAGGAAACATTTCAAAAGATGAAGCTAAAAGATTAGGCATGGTATTATGTTTTTCTTCTCCTATTTATTTATATAAATGTATAGTATCATCATTTAAAGAAGATATTTTTATTATATTAATAGTTACATACCTTATACCTTTGTTAACATTAATTATTAAACCTAAATATTACAATAGTAGAGATATAAAAATATATAGTTTAGATATTAATTCAAATGAATCTTTAGATGATATAGTATATTCTTCTTTTACTACATTAATAAAAATATTTAGTTTTATATTCTTTTTTGAAATAATATCATTTTCAATTATTAATATATTTAGTTTAAATGATACAAAATCATTTATATTAACTTCATTTATAGATTTGACAGTTTCTTTAAGATATTATAAATCTATTAATAAATACTTTGATTTATTCTTTTTTATATTAACTAATACTTTTTTAGGACTATCTATACATACTCAAATAAATAGTGTATCTTCTTTTATTAATTATAAAGAATTCTTGTCATTTAGAATATATTTAAGTATTTTGTGTGGAATTATAATAGTATTGTTAAAATATAATATTTATATTGGCATTATTAGTATAATATTTTATTTGATAATTATATTATTTTTAAATGATAAAACTAATAAGAACTTTAATTAAATGAATTCTTTAATTTCTAAATAAGAATCTGAATCTTCTAAAATAAATTCTAACCATATATTATTTCTATTTAATTTAAAATCTTTAATAATGCTTCCTTTTAAAATGAATGTAGAATTCATATAATGAACGTCATAAATTTGAATTGATACCTTGTTTTTTATAATCTTTTCAATACTAGATAATTTACCTTTTATTTTTCCTTTTATAATTTTATAAAGATATACATTAATATACTCTAGTGTATTTTTACCAAGTTTAGTAAGTAGTTTATATTTTGGTTCTTTATCTAAATAAAATGTATCATATATTAAAAATTCAACTAAATTATCCTTGATATTTATGTTCCCCAAAACTTTATCACACAAAAAATTAAAATTAATATTTTCATTAATACCTTGTTTATCAATTTTAAAATTCATTTTAATGCACCTTCTTATAAAAAATTGACTATACCCATTTAATAGGATAGTCAATTTAATCATTTAATTTTTTTTAGATAATTTCTTTTGTAATATATAATCAACTAATAAATATATAAAAATTAATAATGTAAATATAATTGCAAATAATAAATCAAAATCAATTATAAAAGAAATGATTCCACTTATTATTAACAAAATACCAACTGATATCATTATTATTGAAATAATTAATGTATATAAATGAGCATTTTTAAGTTTATTAATCTTACCAACTTGAAGAGCATTTTCTTTTTTTATAATATAAAAAACGCCCAATCCAAATAAGAGAATACCTACTAATATAGCGACCGATGAATAAAAAATCATTATTCTTTAATCTCCTTTGAAATATATGCAACACATGACCCACCAGGACCAATATGTGCTCCAGATGTAGCACCAATTGCTGAAATATCAATTTCATCTACATTTAAAATATTAGATGTCTTTTCAATTAGTTTCTTTAAATTATCATCATCTGCTACATATCCGTAACAAACACCATATTTTTCATCTCTTTCGTGCTTTTTGACAAAGTCTTGTGCAGCACGCAGACTTCTATGCATGCCAAGTCCTTTTCCAAAATTACGAATCTTGCCTTGAGGATCTAAGTCAATAAATGGTTTTAGACCAACAAGCGAGCCTAAAATCATAGCAGTTTTAGATAATCTTCCACCCTTATAAAAATATTCTAAAGTATCAACAATTGAAAAATATCTAACCCTGTGTTTAATATCTTCTAATGTCTCAATAACATTTTCTAAAGGAACACCCTTATCTCTTAAACGACACGCTTCTTTTACAATTAATCTTTCTCCAGTAAGACATGCAAGTGTATCAACAAAATGGACATGTTCTTCATATTCTGCAATTGAAGCTGCTATCTTAGCTGATTGTAATGTACCAGAAAGTCCAGAAGATAAGCATAACACTAAAACCTCTCTTGATGAGGCTTTTGCACGTAAAAATATTTCTTCAAATAAATCTGGAGAAGGTTGGCTTGTTTTTGGAAATATTTTTGATGTAGTTAGTTTATTATAGAATTCTTCAGGTGTAATATTTACACCTTCTTGATAATGTTCATCGCCAAATGAAACATTCATTGGTACAACTTCAACATCTAATTTTGTTACCTCATCTCCTCTAATATCAGAGCACGAATCAGTTACTATCATAAATTTATTCATATATTTTATCACCATTTATATATTAATATTTAATATATTACTTTCTTTATATTTGTATATACATTTTATAGTTTTTTTTATATTAAATCAAGGAAAATAGAATGTTATTCGATTAAAGTTTTTTCTTTTAATTTGATTTGTAAAGTCTATTTTTCTTTTTGTTTATTAATTTATTTATTAAATAAAATAAAATCATAATAAGCAAAGCACCTAAAGTATCAATTAAACAATCTATAAATGAACCTTTTCTTGATGAGATAAATAATTGATGAAATTCATCAGTTAAAGAATATAAAAATGAAAATATTATTGGAATAATGTAATTTATTAATTTTAAAGGATTATCTAAGAAGAAATAAACCAATACTGCAAGTATAGCATATTCTGACATATGAGCACCTTTTCTAACAATAGTTGATAATATATTAAAGATATTACTTTGAGTTTCAATATTATAAGTATCATATTTATCTATAAATAACTTAATAAATATGTTTACTATGTATGTACTTTTACTTGATGATGTACTACCACTATCTTGTGA
>CAZGBY010000022.1:0-25276 GCA_964524125.1 uncultured Clostridium sp. | reverse complement strand
TTAGATTTATTAAATTATAAATTTATTTATTGTAATTTACGACTGAACTGTAACTAACATTCTTATGTATTTTTACTTATTTTGTTATATATAAAATCAATAACATTATCACACGTTTTTATTCTAACTTCATTTCTTCCAATATCACCAAAACTATACGACAAATCATAAACTATACCTTTAATATAAATACCAACATATACAGTACCAGCTGAAATCCCATTATATCCACCCGGTCCTGCAAGCCCTGTAATTCCAACACATATATCTGATGATGTTTGCTTAAAACAACCTTGTGCCATTTCATGCGCCACTTCTTTAGATACTACACCATATTTATTTATAATGTCTTCTTTAATGAATAAATATTTAATTTTTGCTTCATTTGAATATGTAACAAAACTCTCGTTAATCACCTTAGAGGCATTTGCTACATCAATTATTTTAGAAGCTAACATACCTCCTGTACAAGATTCAGCAGTTGAGATTGTCAAATTATTCTTTATAAGTATATTAACCAAATCATTTACACTATACATAATATCACTCTTTTCTTTTAATCATTATAGTATTTTTAGTTTATTTTTACAATAATTTCAAATAATATTAACGGTGTTTCAAATGAAAAGAATACTTATTAAATCAATTAAAATTATTTTATTTATTATTGTATTAATACCAATATTATTTTATATAGATGGTAAAAAATCAATAAATGAAATATCTCAAATGAATAGAATAGAATTATATGATAAGAATGATAATATATTTTATACTTCTTTTAATTTACATGAAGGTAATTATATCAAATTAGTTGAACTTAATGAACAAACCATAAATATCTTTTTATTTGAAGAAGATAATAGATTTTATAATCATTATGGGTTTGATATATATAGAATATTAAAATCTTTATTAACTAATTCATCTTCTGGTGCATCAACAATAACACAACAATATATAAAGAATCTATATTTAAATAATGAAAGAACCTATGTAAGAAAACTAAAAGAACTATATTTAAGTATAAGACTTGAACTTGATTATAATAAAAATGATATTTTAGAAGGATATTTTAATACTTTATACTTTGGACATAATTTATATGGTATTTATAATGCCTCAAAATATTATTTTAATAAGGAACCTATTAATTTAGAGATAGATGAAATATGTATACTTGCAAATATTATTAAAAATCCTAATTTATATAGTCCAGTACTTAATTATAATAATGCCTATTTAAAAAGAAATAATTTAATAAAAGAATTATATTACTCTAAAATAATTTCAAAATCCGATTGTATTAAAAATTTAAATAAAAACCTTATAATATATAAACAAAGACCCATTATATATAATGATGGTATATTATATTTTAAAGATGTAGTATTAAAAGAACTTAAAAATATAAAAATCACAAGTGATTATAATCAAGTAATTAAAGTATATACAAATTATGATAAAGATTTAAACACAAATGTACTTAAACAAAGTTTACAGTATGAAGAACAATCTTCATTTATATGCGTAGATAAAGATGGTTATTATTTAAGTACTATCGGTGGTAATAATTATATTTCATCTACTTTTAATATTGCTCTTTATGGAAGTAGAGCAATAGCTTCTACAGTAAAACCTATCTTATATTATTATGCCATATTAAAAGGATATTCTAATATTCAATTAATGTCTGAAAAAACAATATTTAAATTAAACAATATCTATTATGATATCAAAAACTTTAATTCAATCTATGAAAATAGTTATATAAATATGAATGAAGCTTTAGCCGTAAGTGATAATATATATGCTGTAAAATTACATTTATTATTAAATATGAAAGGAATTACTAATACATTAAAATTATTTAATATTAATGATGATAAAAACATTTACCAAGCAATAGGTAAAACCCAGATGTCTTTAAATCAACTTGTAAATATTTATTATACATTCAATAATAATGGTTTAAATACATCTTTTTCATCTATAAAACAAGTACTTGTTAATAATAAAGTTAAATATAAAAATTATCAAAATCAAACTCAATTACTTAATAAAGAAGCTTGCGCTACTTTATCAAACAAATTATCTTCGATGTTTGAATATTATTCTAACTTAAAACAAACGCCCACAGGATTAAGAATTAAAGATAAATTAAATACACCTATCAAAGGAAAAAGTGGTCTTGATGATTATAATTCTTATATGATAGGTTTTACTGATGATTATACATTTGGTGCTTGGTGTGGTTATATGGATATGACAAAACTTACAAGTGTAAATGCTAAAGCATTACCTAAAGATATGATTTTAGAGTGTGTAAATAGTTTATATTGAGTATAAAAAAAGAGGATTTTTTCCTCTTTTATTAATGCAATTGCCAAGAGGTGGTGCTAACACATAGCACTTAACTAGCTGACGTTGCGATTCCTCTACTTACCTTGCATTATTATATGAATTTTTTTAAATCAATACTCTATTAGAATTTTCATACTTTTTTATTTTGTTTTTTAAACATAATTTTTCAACAGAAATTTAAAGATTTCTCTTATGATTCCTTTATCTATAAATTCATGAATAATTGAAATATTATAAATGAAGTTTTCTTTCTTTAATTTCTTGAGTACGGCCTTGATTCCAATATTGAGTGCCAATATATCCACAAGTTCTTCTTGCTACATTCATTTTTGTTTGATCTTTATTCTTACAATTAGGACAACACCAAACTAATTTGTTATTACTATCTGTAATTATCTCAATTTCGCCTGTATAACCACATACTTGACAATAATCAGATTTAGTATTTAATTCTGCATACATAATGTTATCATAAATATATCTCATGATCGAAATTACTGCTGAAATATTATTTTGCATATTAGGAACCTCTACATAGGAAATAGCACCACCAGTAGATAAACTTTGAAATTTAGATTCTTTAGATAATTTAGTAAATGCATCTATATCTTCAGTTACATGAATATGATAACTATTAGTTATATAATTCTTATCAGTAACACCTTCAATTATACCAAAACGTTTTTGTAAACATTTAGCAAACTTATATGTAGTACTTTCAAGTGGTGTACCATAAGTAGAATACGCAATCCTTTCATTTTTCTTCCACTTTTCGCATTTATCATTCATATATTGCATTATTTTCAAGCCAAGTTCTTCTCCCTCTTTATCAGTTAATTTCTTACCAATTAATTGATAAACGCATTCCCAAAGGCCTGCATATCCTAAAGATATTGTAGAATATCCGTCGAACAATAAAGGATCAATAACTTCACCTGGTTTTAATCTTGCTAGTGCTCCATGTTGCCATAAAATAGGTGCAACATCAGATTTAGTACCTTTAAGTCTTTCATGGCGACATCTCAATGCCTTATGACAAAGTTCTAATCTTTCTTCTAAAATAGACCAAAATTCATTTATAGAATGTGAAGTACATGCACAATCAACAAGATTTATGGTAACTACACCTTGATTAAATCTGCCATAAAATTTAGGATTATTATCTTTATCACGCCATACACTTAAAATACTTCTACACCCCATTGTAGGGAAACAACAACCTTCTTTTAATTGTTTCATTACTTTTTCAGAAATATAATCTGGCACCATTCTTTTTGCAGTACATTTAGCTGCTAGTTCAGTCAAATAATAATACTTAGAATCTTCATGAATATTATTTTCTTCAAGTACATAAATAATTTTAGGGAATGCAGGAGTAATCCATACACCTTGTTCATTTTTAATTCCTTTAGTTCTTTGAAGTAAAGTTTCTTCAATAATCATTGCTAAATCATCACGTTCACGATCATTTTTAGCTTCATTTAAATATAAAAATTCAGTGATAAAAGGTGCTTGACCATTAGTTGTCATTAAAGTTACAACTTGATATTGAATGGTTTGAACACCTCTTGTAACTTCTTTACGTAAACGTTGTTCAACTATTTCATCTAGATGTTCATATGATTTAACATTTAAAAGTTCAAACTCAGCTTCTACTTCTTTTTTTATCTTTTTCCTTGAAATATCTACAAAAGGTGCTAAGTGAGAAAGTGATATAGATTGTCCACCATATTGATTAGACGCTACTTGTGCTATAATTTGTGTTGCGATATTACATGCAGTTGAAAATGAATGAGGTTTTTCAATCATTGTACCAGAAATTACTGTACCATTTTGTAGCATATCTTCTAAATTAATCAAATCACAATTATGCATGTGTTGAGCATAATAATCACTATCGTGGAAATGAATGATTCCTTCTTCGTGAGCCTTAACTATTTCTTCAGAAAGTAAAAATCTTTTAGTTATATCTTTAGATACTTCACCAGCCATATAATCTCTTTGTACACTATTAACTGTAGGATTTTTATTAGAATTTTCTTGTTTGACTTCTTCATTTTCCCCCTCTATTAAAGAAAGAATATGATCATCTGTAGTATTAGATTTTCTTATAAGTTCATGCTTATAACGATAAGTAATATAATTTTTAGCTACTTTATAAGCACCTTCTTTCATTATTTGTTCTTCTACAAAATCTTGGATTTCTTCAACACTAACTGCTCTTCCTAAATATTCACATTTAGCAGTTACATCTTCAACAATTTTAATTATTTTTCTTTCAGAAAGTCTTTCCTCTTCATCTTCAATAGATAAATTTGCTTTATTAATTGCGTGATAAATCTTTGCATCATTAAAGCTAACTTCTTTTCCACTTCTTTTAATAACATTCATTTTAAACACCCTTTCCATTTACAAAACTATGTAAAGTATAGTATAATTAAGATATAAATTACGTTGTTTTTCCAACAAAGGATGATTTTTATGAATTATTTATTAAAAGCGAAAAAATCTAAGTTTTTTAAAGAATATTCTCAAATGGATTTTAATGCTTTACTTAGATGTTTAAATATTAGAATAAGAGAATATAAAACTAGCGACATTATTGAAAATGAAGGGAGTTCTGCTAAAAATATATACATTGTTTTACATGGTACATTAAGAAGCAATTATATTGATGAGGATGGTTCTTCTATCCCCTTAAATGATTATAAAAAAGATATGATATATGGTCTTGAATATATTGATTCAAAATCTAATCATTATCAAGAAGAATTAATTTCTTTAACTGATTCAATTGTTTTAATTTGTGATTTAAACAAAACATTTAATAATTGTCAAAACAATTGTCAAAGACATTTAAAATTTAAATTAGAGTGCATAAAAGAGTTAGCCTCTAATGCTAATTTAAATAAAAAAAGAATATATGAACTTTCAAGACAAAAATCTAAAGATAAAATATTAAAATATTTACGTCATAATATGCCAATATTAAATAAAGTATATAAAATACCTTATAATAGACAAGAACTTGCTGATTATTTAGGGCTTGAAAGAAGTGCTTTATCTAATAATTTATCACAGCTAAAAAAAGAAGGCTATATTGATTATAATAAAGAAGTCTTCATAAGATATAAATAGTCTGGTAACGATACGTTTTAGTTTGTTAGTAGTTTAAATATAGTTTATTACATATTTTTTTAGATTTAATAAACCACAAAAATAATAAAAGATGGTAATTAGTCTACCAAGTTTTGGGTAGTTAAGTTTTACCATCTTTTTACAATTCAATTTTAAATCCTTTAGTAAATATCTATCTACCTTAGTTTAAAAAGAACCAAAAAGGATACTAACTTAATAGTATCCTTTACTTTAATTAGTCAACGTATTCAACTACAGCAAGACCAGCAGCATCTCCACGACGGAAACCTGTCTTAATTACTCTAGTATAACCACCGTTACGATTTGCGAACTTAGGTCCGATTTCATTGAAAAGCTTTTGAATAGCGTAATTGTTATTTTCATCTTTTTCAAAACGAACAAGTTTAGCAGCTTGACGACGAGAAGCTAAAGTATTTGTCTTTGCTAAAGTTACCATTTTATCAGCTAACTTCTTTAATTCCTTAGCCTTAGATTCAGTAGTTTCAATCTTACCGTTAAGGATTAAGTCAGTAACTAAATCACGAAGTAATGCTTTACGAGCAGCACTACAACGACGTAATTTACCGTATGCCATATAAAAAGTCCTCCTTACTTGGATTATGATTCTTTATTAAATCCTAAACCCATACTTTCTAGTTTTTCTTTAATTTCTTTTAATGATTTACGTCCTAAGTTACGTACTTTAATCATATCTTCTTCTGATTTAGCCATTAAATCAGCAACAGTATTTAGACAAGCACGTTTTAGGCAGTTGTATGAACGAACTGATAAGTCTAAATCATCAATAGTCATATTTAACTTAGAGTTTTGTTGATCCTCATCACGTTCAGTCATGTATTCAGTAGATGAAGCCTTATGAGACATTTCAACTAAAACATTAAGATGTTCAATCATCATCTTAGATGCAATAGCGATTGCTTCCTTGGCATTAATTGAACCATTTGTTGTAACTTCGATTGTAAGTTGATCGAAGTTTGCAGCATTTTCAACACGAGTCTTTTCTACTGACCAACAAACATTTCTAATAGGAGTATATAATGAGTCAATAGCGATAACACCAACTGAATTATTATAAATCTTATTTTCGTTTGCAAGTACAGTACCAACACCACGGCGAACAGTAAGAACCATATTACATTCTCCACCCTTTGCAACAGTACAAATATGTTGTTCAGGATTTACAATTGTAACTTCACTACCATGAATAATGTCTGCAGCTGTTACTTCTCCTTCGCCCTTATGGATTTCTACAGTTGTTTCGAAATCATAATCATCAGAATCTACACTAAGAATTACTCTCTTTAAATTTAATACGATTGTAATTACATCTTCTAAAATACCATCAACACATTGAAATTCGTGTTGAGCACCATTTAACTTGAAGTTAACGAATGCAGCACCATACATTGATGACATCATAATACGACGTAATGAACTTCCTATTGTATCTCCGAATCCTCTTTCAAGTGGAGAAATAACAAATTTACCATAACAACCATCATTAGAAACTTCTTCAACGCTTGTTTCTGGCTTTAAAAATTTTAAATCCTTCATAATGTGGGCCTCCTCTTAATATTTATCTACTATCCACGTGGACGCTTTGGTGGACGACAACCATTATGTGGAACTGGTGTTACATCGTTAATAGCAGTGATTTCAAGACCAGCTACTTGAAGTGAACGAATAGCAGCTTCACGACCAGGTCCTGGTCCCTTTACTGAAACTTCTACTTTTTGAACTCCAGACATCATTGCAGCTTTTGCAGCAGCTTCGCTTGCCATTTGAGCAGCAAATGGAGTTGACTTACGGCTTCCCTTAAATCCTAGTGCACCAGCAGATGACCAAGAAATTGCGTTACCAGCTAAATCAGTGATAGTAACAATAGTATTATTAAAAGTCGAATGAATATGAGCCACACCTACAGGTATGTTCTTCTTTGAACGACGTTTAGAAACATTTGCCATTATTTTTTACCTCCTTATGCTTTCTTCTTATTAGCGACAGTATGTCTAGGGCCTTTACGAGTACGTGAATTATTTCTTGTGTTTTGTCCACGAACAGGTAATCCTCTACGATGACGGATACCTCTATAGCATCCGATTTCCATTAAACGCTTAATGTTAAGAGCTACTTCTCTACGAAGATCTCCTTCAACCTTAATCTTGGCAACTTCAGAACGAATACGTCCTTCTTGTTCTTCAGTAAGGTCTTTTGTACGAATGTCTTCAGAAACATCCGCAGCTTTTAAAATATTTTTAGCTGTAGTATTACCAATACCATAGATATATTGTAATGCTACAACGATTCTCTTATCTCTTGGAATATCAATTCCTGCAATACGTGCCATATTAAACTCGCACCTCCTATTTTAACCTTGTCTTTGTTTGTGTTTTGGATTTTCGCAAATAACCATAATACGGCCCTTGCGCTTAATCACTTTACATTTGTCACAAATAGGTTTTACTGATGGTCTAACTTTCATCTTTATACCTCCAAATATATTCGTTACTTACGTCTGTAAGTGATTCTTCCACGTGTTAAATCATAAGTGGATAACTCAACAGTTACCCTATCACCTGGTAAAATGCGTATGTTATTCATGCGGATTTTACCAGAAACGTGGGCTAAAACTTGATGTTCATTTTCAAGTTGTACTATAAATTGTGTATTAGGTAAAACTTCTAAAACTTTACCTTCCATTTCAATTATATTATCCTTTGCCATTTTGCCTCCGAATTAAAAGTGTTGTCAGAATGAAATTAACTTTATTCTTACAACAGCGGAATCTAAACGATTCATATATAAATCACAATATTAACCACTATTGTTCTAATAGTCTAATAGTGTTCCATAATCTGATAAAACCTTAACTCTGTACCAGCATTAGGGTTGTGCTAGTGCACTCATATGAACACCAGCTACCTTACTTAATAATGAATATGCAGAATGATATTTTACAAGTTGAAAAGAATCAACTTGTAAAACCAAATTATTCTTTCCGCATTTATAGAACATTCATTAATAATAATCATTACTTTGCAAGTACAGATTTTATATCTTCAAATACTTTATTAAGTTCTTGATCACCATTAACAGTTTTAAGTAAGTTTTGTTTTTCGTAATAAGCTAGAAGTGGAGCTGTTTGCTTGTCATAAACTTCTAAACGGCTTCCAGCTGTTTCAATTGTATCATCTGCTCTTTGAATAAGTACAGTACCACAATTATCACAAATACCTTCTACTTTTGGCTTATTAAATTCAACATGGTATGTTGCACCACAAGTCTTACAAATACGACGACCAACGATACGTCTAATTAAAATACTTGCATCAACGTTAACATCAAGTACAGCATCAAGTGAAACACCAAGTTCTAATAAAATATCATTTAATGCTTCAGCTTGTAAAACTGTTCTTGGGAATCCATCTAATAAGAATCCTTTTTTACAATCATCTTTAGATAAACGTTCTTTAACAATACCAATTGTAACTTCATCAGGAACTAAAGCACCTTTTTCCATATAGCTTTTAGCTAAATTTCCAAGTTCTGTTCCTTCTTTCATTGCGGCTCTAAACATATCTCCTGTAGAAATATGAGGAATACCGTAATATTCTTTAATATTAACCGCTTGAGTACCTTTACCAGCACCAGGACGGCCCATTATTAATAAACGCATAATAATCCTCCAAATTAGCTTATTAGCTTAGAGTAAGAATCATTTTCAGATTCAGCCTCGATTTGGTTGAATGTTTCAATAGCAACACCAACGATAATTAGTAAGCTTGTTCCACCTACTGTAACTGTTGAACCAAGTCCAAATACCATAGATACAATAATTGGAACTAATGCTAAGATTGCAAGTCCTACAGCACCTATTGTTGTAACTCTAAACAACACTTTAGAGATTTGTTTCTTTGTATCTTCTCCTGGTTTATAACCTGGAATAAAAGCATTTTGCTTTGATAAATTTTCCCCTATCTTATCAGGATCTATTGTTAAGAATGAATAGAAGAATGAGAAGAAGAAAATTAATAGAATATACATAGCCATACCAATAGGTTGGTCTGAACTGAATACTTGATCTAACCAATATGCAACATTACTAGAATCTGTTGTATATCCTAACATACCTACTACAGTAAGAGGAATTGACATAATTGTAGAAGCAAAGATAACAGGGATAACTCCAGCGCTATTTAGCTTAACTGGAATGTCTGAGTTTTCATTACTTTGACGATTTGCATATTGAACAGGTATTCTTCTCTTAGCAGCTTCAAAATAAACTACCGCTACAATCATAGCAAGATATAATACAATAACTGTAATACATTTTGCTAGATTAGCACCACTATAAGCACTACCTAAATATGTACTATATAAAGTAGTAAACATATTAGGGATAGATGAAACGATACCAGCACAGATAATCATAGATGAACCGTTACCAATACCATGTTTAGTAATAAGGTCTGCTAACCACATTGTGAATGCAGAACCAGCAGTGATAACAATGGCCATATAAATATATACTAACCAGTTAGCACCAGCACTAAGCGCGCTGTTTGCAAGGATATTATCAGGTCTTGAACCTAGTGAGAATAATAAAGCTAATGCTTGAATAAATGCAATTACAACAGTAATATATCTTGTTACTCTATTAGATTTAGCTTTTCCTTGCTCTCCCATCTCTTGCCATTCTTTCATTTGAGGAATAATCATTCCTAACATTTGAACAACAATTGATGATGTAATATAAGGTGAGATACCTAAAGCAAGTACTGAGAATGATGATAAACCACCACCACTAAATGTATTAAGGATAGTTAAGAAATCATTATTCTTAAGTACTTGAGAGATACTATTTGTATCTATTAATGGAACAGGTATATAAGTACCTAATTTGAATACAAGCAAAATTAAGAATGTAAAAGCTAATCTCTTGATAACTTCAGGATTGCTGAAAATTCTTTTTAATTTATTCAAATTAGATCACCTCAACAGTTCCACCAGCATTCTTAATTGCAGCTTCTGCAGATGCTGAAAACTTTGAAGCTTTTACAGTTAACTTCTTTTCTAAAGTACCGTTACCTAAAACTTTAACTCCATCATAAGTCTTATTAACAAGACCTGCTTTAATTAATGTTTCAACTGTAACTTCAGAACCATTTTCAAATCTATTTAAATCTGAAACGTTAATAACTGCATACTCCTTACGGTTTACGTTCTTAAATCCACGCTTTGGTAAACGTTGGAATAATGGAATTTGTCCACCTTCAAATCCTGGACGAACTCCACCACCAGAACGGCTGTTTTGACCTTTTTGACCACGACCAGCAGTTTTACCTAAACCGCTACCGATACCTTGACCTTTACGTTTTCTAGTGTGTCTTGCACCTTCAACTGGCTTTAATTGATTTAACATTTAAAGGCACCTCCTTATTTTTGTACTACTTTAACTAAGTGAGCTATAGTGATAATCATACCTCTAATAGCTTCATTTTCCTCTTTTACTACAGTGTCACCAAGTTTCTTAAGACCTAAAGCCTTAGCTGTTTTAACTTGGTTTGGCTTAGCGCCGTTAATTGATTTAATTAATGTAATTTCATATTTCATACTAATTACCCCATAATTTCTTCAACTGATTTTCCACGTAGAGCAGCTACTTGTTCAACAGTACTTAAATTTTTAAGTCCTTCAAATGTTGCTCTAATTACATTGATAGGAGTTCTTGATCCTAATGTTTTAGATAAAACGTCAGAAATACCTGCAAGTTCAAGTACGGCACGTACTGGACCACCAGCGATAACTCCTGTTCCGGCTGCAGCTGGTCTTAAGAATACCTTACCTGCACCAAATGTACCTGTTACTGTATGAGGAATAGTTGTATTTACAGTAGGAACATAGATCATATTCTTCTTTGCATTTTCGATGGCTTTCTTGATTGCATCAGGAACTTCGTTAGACTTTCCTGAACCGAATCCTACATTTCCCTTCTTATCTCCAATAACAACTAGAGCAGCGAAGCGGAAACGACGACCACCCTTAACAACCTTTGTAACACGGTTAATTGTTACAACACGTTCTTCGAACTCAGGTTGTTCTAAATCTTTTGGTTCACGTTCTTTACGCATTGAGATTTCCTCCTTATTAGAATTCTAGGCCAGCTTGACGAGCAGCGTCAGCAACAGCCTTAACACGTCCGTGATATAAATATCCACCACGGTCGAATACTACAACTTTAATGTTAGCAGCTAAAGCACGCTTAGCGATTAATGTACCAACTGCAGATGCAGCTTCAACATTAGCACCGTTTGTAAGCGCAAGTTCCTTATCTAGAGAAGAAGCGCTACATAAAGTTACGCCATTTGCGTCATCAATAATTTGAGCATAAATTTGCTTATTAGAACGGAATACATTAAGACGAGGTCTTTGAGCAGTTCCAGCAAGATTTTGGCGGATTCTTAAATGTCTTTCTTGACGTTTAACATTTTTTGATACTTTACTAATCATAATTTTTTAGCACTCCTTTCTATTACTTCTTAGCTGTCTTTCCTTCTTTACGACGAATATGTTCATCAGAGTAGTGAATACCTTTACCTAGATAAGGTTCTGGTTCACGACAAGCACGAACAACTGCCGCAAATTGACCAACAACTTGCTTATTAGATCCACTAATAATAATTTGTGTGTTCTTTGGAAGTTCAACTTTAATTCCTTCTGGAATTTCGAATTCACAATCGTGAGAGTATCCAGCGTCTACTACTAAAGTATTACCTTTAAGTGATGCACGGTAACCTACTCCGACGATTTCTAATGTTTTTGTAAAACCTTGAGATACACCTACAACCATGTTATTAATGTTAGCACGAGTTGTACCATGAATAGTTTTCATAGCTTTTGTATCATTAGGACGTTTTACAGTTAAAATTTGTCCATCGATAACTAATTCCATATTACTATCGATTGTATTACTTAATTCACCTTTAGGGCCTTTTACAGTAACAACATTACCATTTTGGCTTACTGTAACACCTTCAGGTAGATTGATTAACTTGTTCCCGATACGAGACATTTAAAACACCTCCTGTTTAAAATTACCAAATGTAAGCCAATACTTCGCCACCAATTTGGTTCTTACGAGCTTCCTTATCAGTCATTACACCTCTTGAAGTTGAAATAACTGCAATTCCTAAACCATTAAGAACAGTTGGAAGTTCATCTGCTTGAGCATAAACTCTTAGACCTGGCTTTGAAATTCTCTTTAGGCCTTTAATTACTCTAACGTTATTTTCTGCATACTTTAAAGTAACAGTTGTAACGCTCTTATTGTTTTCAGATTTAGTCACATAATCAGTAATAAATCCTTCATCCTTAAGAACAGCTAAAATAGCTGATTTTAAATTAGATGCAGGCATATCAACAGTTGCATGACCCATTTTATTCGCATTTCTAATGCGAGTTAGCATATCCGCAATTGGATCTGTCATAACCATATGTTTGTTCCTCCTTCCATAAACTCGGAAAAAATAATTTTATTTATCGATTACCAGCTTGCTTTTTTAACTCCAGGGATTTGACCCTTGTAAGCTAATTCACGGAAGCAAACACGGCATAATTTAAACTTTGCATAAACAGCATGTGGACGACCACATCTTTCGCAACGTGTATATTCACGTACTGCGAATTTTGCTTTTCTATGATTTCTAGCAATTTGAGACTTTTTAGCCATAGTTCTTATCCTTTCTACTTTTTACTGTAAGGCATACCCATTAAACTTAAAAGAGCACGTCCTTCTTCATCAGTTTTTGCAGTTGTTACAATAACAATGTCCATTCCACGAATCTTCTTAATCTTATCAAAATTGATTTCAGGGAAGATTAATTGTTCCTTAACACCTAAAGTATAGTTACCACGACCATCAAAGGCATTAGCTGAAATACCACGGAAGTCACGTACACGAGGTAAAGCGATAGAGATTAACTTATCGAAAAATTCATACATCTTTTCACCACGTAGTGTAACTTTGCAACCAATAGGCATTCCTTCACGAAGCTTAAAGTTAGCAATAGACTTTTTAGCTTTAGTAACAATTGGTTTTTGACCAGCTATTAAAGTTAATTCTTCAACAGCTTCATCTAAAACCTTAGAATTTGCTACTGCATCACCGCAACCCATATTAATAACGATTTTTTCAATCTTAGGGATTTGCATACTTGAAGTATAATTGAATTTATTACTTAATTCTGCTTTAACAGAGTTTTCATATTTTTCACGTAAACGATTCATAAATGTTTACCTCCTCTCTTAGAAATTACTTGATTTCTGTACCAGATTTTACAGTTACTCTTACTTTTGTTCCATCTTCTTTAGTAACGATACGAACACGAGTAGGAACTTTGTCTTTTGGATCTAGTAACATAACGTTTGATGCATCGATTGGTGCTTCCATTTCAATAATGCTACCAGATTGATTTTGTTGAGTAGGCTTTTGATGTTTTTTAACCTTGTTTACGCCTTCAACGATAACTTTATTTTGAGCAGGGAAAGCTTCTAATACCTTACCAGTAGTTTGAACTTTATTTCCCTTCTTATCTACAGTAAATTTATTTTTACCAGCGATAACAACGACTGTGTCACCCTTCTTAATTTGCATATAAGTGCACCTCCTATTATAGTACTTCAGGAGCTAAAGAAACGATCTTCATATAGTTCTTATCACGAAGTTCACGAGCAACAGGCCCGAAAATACGAGTTCCACGTGGAGTTAAATCTTCACGAATGATAACTGCTGCATTTTCATCAAACTTAATATAAGAACCGTCATTTCTTCTTAATCCAGCTTTAGTACGTACGATTACAGCTTTAACTACATCACCCTTCTTAACTGCTCCATTTGGTGATGCTTTTTTAACAGAGCATACAACGATATCGCCTACATTAGCATATCTATGTAATGCACCGCCTAATACTTTTATAATTAATAACTCACGAGCACCTGAGTTGTCAGCTACTGCAAGTCTAGTTTCTTGTTGAACCATGAGAGTACCTCCTTTCAAGAACTAAAAATTAAATATTTTCTTTAGCCTTCTCAACTTTAACTAATACGAAACGCTTAGTTTTTGATAAAGGTCTAGTTTCCATGATTGTTACAACATCACCAATATTAGCTGTGTTGTTTTCATCATGAGCATGAAGTTTTGTAGATTTCTTTACACGTTTACCGTATAATCTATGTTTTCTATAAGTATCAACAGATACAACGATTGTCTTATCCATTTTATTAGATACTACTACACCTGTAAATGTCTTGTGACTATTACGTTCTTGCATCTTTTAGTCCTCCTTCTTTAAAGACTTTTCAGCAAGGATTGTCTTCATTCTTGCAATTGTCTTCTTTACTGTACTAATGCGTGCAGTATTAGTTAACTGATTAAGAGATGACTGAAGCTTAAGATTGAATAATTCGCCCTTTAATTCAGCGATTTGTTTATTTAATTCTTCAACTGATAAATTTCTGATTTCAGAATTTTTCATTATTCAGCACACTCCTTCTTAACGATTTTTGTCTTTACAGGAAGTTTATGAGAAGCTAAACGTAATGCTTCACGAGCGATTTCTTCAGAAACACCAGCAACTTCGAATAAAATTACTTCCTTCTTAACTACAGCTACCCATGATTCTGGTGAACCTTTACCAGAACCCATACGTACTGCAAGAGGTTTTTTAGTCTTAGATAAGTGAGGGAATACTTTAATCCATACTTGTCCTTGACGATTCATATAACGAGTAATAGCGATACGGGCAGCTTCAATTTGACGGTTTGTTAAATACGCACCTTCAAGTGATCTTAAACCGTATTCACCAAATGCTAATTCAGTACCACCTTTAGCCTTACCTTCGTAAGAAACGCGGTGAGGACGACGATACTTAACTCTTTTAGGCATTAACATAATTAATTACCTCCTTTAGAACTTCTACCTGGTTTTTCACCTTTTGGAGTTCTAGGTGCTCTATTAGGACGAGAAGATTCTTCACGTTTGATATTCTTCATACCTAATACTTCACCCTTATAGATCCAAACTTTAATACCAAGTTTTCCATAAGTTGTATGAGATTCAGCAACTGCATAGTCAACATCAGCACGAAGAGTTTGTAAAGGTACTTGACCTTCGTTATAACCTTCAGAACGAGCCATTTCTGCTCCACCTAAACGACCAGCAATTAAAGTCTTAGCACCTTTAGCACCAGCCTTTAAAGCTCTTTGAATAGCAACTTTTTGTACACGGCGGAATGATGCACGTGCTTCAAGTTGTTCAGCGATTGATTTAGCTACTAAAGTAGCGTCTAGTTCAGGTTTCTTAACCTCAACAACATTTAAAGAAATTTCTTTCTTTGTAATATATTCTAGGTCTTTTACAACCTTATTCTTTGTTTCAGCTTCGCGACCAATTACTACACCTGGTTTAGCAGTGTATAAAGCAATTTTAACGCGATCTTTCTTTGCGCCTTTAACACGTTCAATAAGAATACGTGATACTGCAGCTTTAGCATAAACAGTTTCAAGGTGCTTTCTAATCTTTAAATCTTCTAATAAAAGATCAGCAACCTCGTTCTTGTTAGCATACCAAGATGCGTCCCATTCACGATTGATACCAACGCGTAGTCCGACTGGACTTACCTTTTGACCCATGTGATTTCCTCCTTGATTAATCTCTTTCAGCAACTACGCAAGTGATACTTGAAAGTCTCTTAGTGATAATATCTCCACGACCTTTTGCACGAGGTGACATTCTCTTCATTCTTAATCCATCACATACGTAAATTTCTTTTACGAATAGTTTAGACATATCTAAACCATTATTGTTTACTGCATTTGAACATGCAGACTTTAATACCTTGCTTACATCCTCGCAAGCGTTCTTATTTGTAAGCTTTAAAATTGCAAAAGCTTCATTAACATTCTTACCACGAATCATGTCAACAACAAGACGAGCTTTACTAGGAGTAACGCGAACATTTTTAGCTATTGCTCTAACATCCATTTTAATTGCCTCCTACTAATTATCTTGATGCCTTTTTATCATCAGCACCGTGACCATGGTAAGTACGAGTTGGAGCAAATTCACCTAACTTATGTCCTACCATATCTTCTGTTACATAAACAGGGGTATGTTCTCTACCGTTATATACACCAAAAGTGTGACCAACAAATGCTGGGAAAATAGTTGAACGGCGAGACCATGTTTGAATTACTTTATTTTCATGAGCGGCATTTTGCGCTTCTACTTTCTTCATTAAAGAATCATCGCAAAATGGTCCTTTTTTAATTGAACGAGCCATAACGTGTCCTCCTTCTACCAATTATTATTTTTGATTTCTTCTACGAACAATTAACTTGTTAGAAGATTTCTTAGAATCACGAGTCTTAACTCCAAGAGCTTTTTTACCCCAAGGAGTAAGTGGAGCCTTACGTCCGATAGGACATTTACCTTCACCACCACCGTGAGGGTGATCGTTAGGGTTCATAACAGAACCACGAACTTCAGGACGAAGTCCCATATGTCTAGAACGACCAGCTTTACCGATACGAACTAATTCGTGTTCTTCGTTACCAACAACTCCGATTGTAGCACGGCAAGTACCTAAAATCTTACGAACTTCACCTGAGCTTAATCTTACTAATACATATTTTTCTTCACGTCCAAGAATTTGAGCAGATGCACCAGCACTACGTGCAAGTTGTCCACCATGTCCTGGATGTAATTCGATATTGTGAATCATTGTACCTACTGGAATTTGGCTAATTACTAAAGCATTACCAACTTTAATATCTGCACCTTCACCAGAGATAACTGTTTGTCCTACTACTATTCCTTTTGGAGCTAAAATATAAGCTTTAGCACCATCAGCATAAACTAATAATGCAATATTTGCACTTCTGTTTGGATCGTATTCGATTGTTGCAACTCTTGCAGGAATACCATCTTTATTACGCTTGAAATCAATAATACGATACTTTCTCTTAGCACCGCCACCTTGATGACGAACTGTGATATGACCAGTATTATTACGTCCACCTTTACCCTTTAATGGAGCTAAAAGTGATTTTTCAGGAGTTGATGTAGTGATTTCTTCAAATGTAGAAACTGACATATTACGTCTACCATTTGTGGTAGGCTTATATACTCTAATACCCATTAGAATTTCCTCCTATAATTAAATTTCAAATGCATCAATCTTATTACCTTCAGCAAGTTTACAAATTGCTTTCTTATAAGCAGAAGTCTTACCAGCATATTGGCCAACTCTCTTATTCTTTGGTAATACATTGATTGTATTAACGCTTAAAACTTTTACATTGAAAATAGCTTCAATAGCGTTTTTAATTTCAATCTTATTTGCGTTCTTTGCAACTTTAAAAGTATACTTATTGTATTGTTCTTTTAATTGCATTGACTTTTCAGTAATGATTGGTTCTTTAATGATATCATAAAATTTTAATTCCATATTATGCTAGAACCTCCTCAAAATATTTTGCTGCAGATTCAGTCATAACAAGTTTATCATAACATAAAATATCAAATACACTTGCATGGTCTGCAGGGCTTACGAATACGTTTGGTAAGTTTCTTGCAGAAAGAACTACTTCTTCTGTTAAGTCAGAAACGATAACCATAACCTTTCCTTCAACCTTAATATTGTTTAAGAATTCAATGAAATTCTTAGTCTTAATTGATTCAAATTGTAAATTGTCAATTAATGTAAATTTGTTTTCTTTAACTTTATATGATAAAGCAGACTTTAAACCTAATTGACGAACTTTCTTGTTAACTTTAACAGCATAGCTTCTAGGAGTAGGTCCAAATACTGTACCTCCACCACGCCATTGAGGTGAACGAGTAGAACCTTGACGAGCACGTCCTGTTCCCTTTTGGCTCCAAGGCTTCTTTCCACCACCACGAACTTCAGTACGGTTCTTAGTGTCATGAGTACCTTGACGCATAGCAGCTCTTTGAGCGTTAACAACATCATAAATTACTTGTTGATTAGGTTCAATGCCGAATACTTCTTCATTTAATTCAACTGTTTTTAAAGTTTTTCCAGCTTGATTTAATAATGCAATGCTAAGCATAATAAATCTCCTTTCTACTAATTGTTATTATTTGCAAGACTTAACTGCTGACTTAATTTCAACTAATCCTGATTTAGGACCAGGTACGTTACCCTTAATTAAAATTAATTGTCTTTCAGCGTCTACTACTGCAATTGTTAAGTTTTGAAGAGTAACTGTATCGTGACCCATATGTCCTGGCATCTTCTTACCCTTCATATTACCTTTAATAGGTCCCATTGAACCAACGATTCTGTGAGCACCTGAACCGTGTCCCATAGGTCCGCGGTGATGATTATAACGTTTGATAGTACCTTGGAATCCTTTTCCTTTTGAAGTACCAGTTACGTCTACAACTTCACCTGCTGTAAAAATATCACATTTAATCTCTTGACCAACGTTATAAGAAGCTAGCTCGTTTTCGCCACATTGTACAGAAAAACGAATTTCTTTAATGAAGCGCTTAGGAGCAGTTCCAGCTTTAGCAACATGTCCTAATTCAGGCTTGTTAGCTAAACCTTCACGTTTGTCTTCGTAACCAACTTGAGTTGCTACGTATCCGTCAGTTTCAACAGTCTTTTGTTGTAATACTACGTTTTGTGAGCAATCAACTACAGTTACAGGGATAAGATTTCCCTCTGCATCGAAAATTTGAGTCATGCCCAATTTTCTACCTAAGATTCCCTTAGCCATGAGTTTACACCTTTCTTTCTATAATTTAATTACTTCTTTAATACGATATCTACACCAGAAGGTAGATCAATGTGCATTAAAGCGTCAATTGTTTGTGGAGTTGGTTCCACAATTTCGATTAATCTCTTATGAGTTCTTCTTTCGAATTGTTCACGTGAATCCTTGTTTACGTGAGGAGAACGTAAGATAGTGAAGATTTCCTTTTCTGTTGGAAGAGGAATAGGTCCATTAACTGAAGAACCTGTCTTCTTTACACTGTCTACAATCTTCTTTGCAGATTGATCTAACAATCTGTGATCATAAGATTTTAAACGAATTCTAATTTTTTCTTTTGCCATTTTAATTAACTCCTTTCGCCTATAATCCAAGTATAGACTTGCTCCATGGAAAAACCCTCAACACCTAATGACAACGTTAAACGGTGTATCGGCAACCTTCCACTTCACAGCCTTCCCTTTTAGGGCCTTTTTATCATATCATATATCAAAAATAAATGCAATACTTTTTTTATTTTTTTATTATTTTTGTTAAGTGCACAATTTTTATAAATCTCTACAAATATTTTACGGAATTTAATTGTGTATATTTTTTTAGTTTTTCAGCTGTGACACAGCAGAATTAAATTTTGTATTTAACGTTTTTATTATTTACTATAAATAGTAATCTATTTATTTGATTTTATTTATTAAAACAATAGAACACCAACATATGTTTTTGTGGTGTTCTAATTATATAATTAATTTATTTTATTTCTATTTCTTCAACTAAAGTATTATGTTCTAATGTTTTATTATCGTAGTTAATACCAACTATATATACTTTACCATGATATCCTGCTAGAGCGTTTTGGTAACCATTATTTTTAATTTGATTTATTGCAGTAAGCGAATTATTATCTACTTTAAGTTCTACAATAATTGCAGGCCTATTTCCTCTTGGAATATATATAATATCTGCTCGTCCTGTAGATGTATTTACTTCTTGAAGCTGTACATAAGTTTCAAGAAGTGGTAAGAAAGTTATTAGTACAATACAGCCAAGTACACTTTCACTTAATTTATTAAAACTACTCGCAAGTAATTTATGATTTTTAGATAAAGCTTTATTTATGGGTTCTACATTATCATTAAATAATCCTTTAATAGATTCATTAGATAAATTAATTAATTTATTAAAAGGAGAAGATTTTAATTGTGGTAATGTTTTAATCATTTCATTTCTTATTTCAAAATTAGGTATTCTACACGTTGCATCATCTCTATCATATGCTAAATATCCTAAATGTATTAATAATGTAAGTGCTGCATTACGTGAATTAATATTTTTGATATCATTATCAAATCTTGAAACACTTACGTCTTGTACTTTATTATTTATTAAATTAATAAGTTCATCATATAAATTACCATCTTGGTAATTAATATAATTATTTACTGATTCTATAGCTGAAGTAGAAATCCAGTAATTATCATATCTTTTCTTTGAAATTGCTGTTACAACTGATTTAGGGTTATAAATTTCTACTTCATTTAGGTTATATCCATAATACCAACGTTTCATCTCAATAAAATCCATATCATACTCGTTACATAAAGATATAACTTCATCTTTTGTAAATCCCATATATTCTGATATTGGATATGAATCTAACATTGTATATTCTTCAAAGTTATTTAAAGCTGATTCGTTATTATATTTTTTGATTGGAAGAATTCCTGTCATATAAACTAAATCTATACAAGTAGATGTGTCAGATGATTTGAATAAACTTCTAAGTAATTCAATATAATTATCTTTTAATTTAGAATCGTCTGATTCTCTTAGAATTACATCCCATTCATCTAATAGGAATATAAAAGTATCTTTTGTAACATCATTAATTTTTTTTATAGCTTTTGAAAGTTTGTTTTCTTCAGTTGTAAGAATACTTGGAAAACATTCATTAATATCATTAATAATTATTTCATTAAGTTTTTTTACAAATTCACTTTTATCATCTATCTCAGTATATAAAGATGCCATATCTATCCATATTACATTATGTTTATTTAGATGTGATTCAAAAGAAGAATCTTGTGATATTTTTAAGTCTTTAAATAAATTTGCAGAATCACAACCTTTTGAATAATATGCATTTAGCATAGATAAAGCCATTGATTTACCGAAACGACGTGGACGAGTTACACACATAAACTTTTTTGATTCTTTACCAATAAAATTATTAGTATTTTTAATTAATAATGATTTATCAATAAAAATATCATCATTGTAATAACTTATAATTTTTTCATTTCCTTTATTTAAGTAATAACTCATAGTATCACCAACTTTTAAATATTGTTTTACTTCAATAATAGTATAACATAAAAATTTAAGATATGTTATTATTGAACAAATAAAATCACCTACAATTTAACGACAATTTAATTTGTAGGTGATTTTATTAGAAATATTAAATTATACTATATTTTATTTGAGATAATATAGTAGAAGAGAATGAAGATGTAATAGTTATTGTTATTTCTTTAGATAAGTCTAATGATGTTACGTCTAATCTATATGTATAATCATTCTTTTGAATAAGTGTCTCAGTATTTTGTGTCACTTGATTAATTCCATCAGATATTACAATAGTAGCTGTACCAGCGCCTTTTGATACTGTTTTATTTGAAGTTAATAAAAATTCAAACACTTGAATAGAATCATATAAATTTTTAACATTCAACGTAATACAATTGTCTTTTTGGGCATAAACTCCTTTACCTTCATAAGAATATGGACAAGCCCAATCTGTTTGAATACCATTTAATGTAACACTACCAGAATTAGCAGCTATAGGTGCAAATTCTACAGTTGTAGAAATTGTTTTATCTTGATTACTTAATGATGATAATGTTTGATAGTCAAATATAGCTTGCTCTAGAGTATCGTATTCTGATACGAATGATTTAGATACATTATCTAAAGCATTATATAAAGACTCTGCTTCTTCTATTTTAGATTTACTTTCTAATGTAACTGTACCTATAGATAATATTTTATTATTTACTGATGAGATTGCATCATCATCTTTTAAATTATATTCTATTTTAGATGGTATACTAGATTCAGTAATTGATTGTGATTCACACTCATTAGTATATAAATAATAAGCAAGTTCAGGATGATCTATAAATGGATTTCTATTTCCTTGAACTTTATATATTTCTTCATTTCTAGATAGTTCTCTTGAATCAACAGGATCTTCATAATTCCATTTTAATATAGTATTAAGTATTCCTATATAACCTTGTGTACCTGTTTCTGATTTAGAAGCAAGTTCTTTATCATTTGTAAGTTCTAGATTTAATGTAGAATCATTATATCTTACTGTCATATATAGTAACATTCTTGCAATGTCACCTTTAACTTCATCTCTTGGTTCAAATACATCACTTGTCCATTTATTTCCATAATCATCTGATTTTGTATATTCTTCTAGTTCATCAAAGTATGAATTACTTCTTGCAGTATTAATAGACGCTTCTGACACTCTTAAATGATGAAGATCTGAAAATGCATCATATTTTTCATCATTAAATCCGTGTGATTTAGCCCACATATGTTCTCTATTCCAACAACCTGCAGATGAACCTAAACCATTTTTTGACATACGCTCTCCAGTATAGATACATTCTACATAATCTCCATCATATGAGTCTGTTGTTTGCATAGCTGTACCTGCATCTTTATATGATAATTTGGTATAGTTAGATGAAACAATTTGATTTAATGTAGATTTTAATGTTATTGAATCTGATAACATACTATTTGTAATTGATGAATAGTATCCTTCATATGTGTATGATGATTTTACATCTTTTTGAGTTGATGAAGTTGGTTGTGCAACTGTTGGGACTGGAGTTGATGATATTGTATCTTTTGTAGGAGTGGTTAAGGTTGGACCATCACAGGATGTGAATATTGATATACCTAATAGTGCCAGTCCTGTAAGTGTAAATAGTTTTCTCATTGTTATATTTCCTCTTTTCTTATATACATATTTATAAATAAGTATTTAAAATTTATAATTAATATAGTTCAATTTATCTTCTTCTGAAATCTTTTTTATATCAAAATTATCATATTCAAAATCTAATTGTACTTCACATGTTAAATAATTATAATTTTTATAATATGGAGCCATTAAATTCTTACATAGATAATTGTCTTTAAAACTTATTGATTCTATATCATTTTCATATAGATTCCAAACTATATCTATATAAATTTTACTATTACCATATGATTCTTTTATTTCTGATATAGGAAAAGCAACTGTAAAAGTAACATTTTCTTTAGTAACATTTTTTATCGATAAGCAATATTCATGTATAAAATCTAAAATTTGATTATTATATATTGAATCAGATACTGTATCTTCTGAAGATGAATTATTAGAATCTATGATACCATATATATAATTAAACATATTTTCCATATCAATATTATACTTATATGAAAAAGATTTATCACCAGTTTGTATCCATTGGTTATATTCATAACTTCCATCACTACTAATATAGAAATTATCATTTTCATAATAGATTGTTCCACTTGTATCAATTTTAGTTATACTATAACTGTAATTTGTATAATTATTTTTATATTTAAAATCATATTCTAAATATAAATCTTCAGCATTATCATTTATATCATAATTAGATTTTGTAGTTTCTAAATAAAAATCCACATTTACATCAGAATTTATATTTAATGAACCATTAACTTTTACATTTTTATTATTACTTTTTGATTCGTAATTGTTAATAGCATCTAATCCATTGTTGATTTGTTCTTTATCATATGTTTCTTCAAATACATATTTTACTTTCTTACCTTCACTATCAGTATACTGTATAGATGTATCGCCATCACAACTTGTTAAAGATATACCTAATATTAATATACAAGGTAAAATAAATAATTTCCTCATCTTATCATCTTCTTTCTGATTTAATTATAACATTTTTATGATAATAAATGTACATTATATTTAGTTTTTTAGAAAAAAAGGATTAATCCATTGCAGATTAATCCGATTTTTATTAAATTTTAGAAAATATTATTCATTTAAAGTCCCAATAATAATTTCAGATATTCTAAATTGTCTTGGTAATGAAATATAACTAAATGAATTTGTTTTATCATCTAAAACAAGTATCGCAGTAAGACCATCATCACTCAAAGCAAAATTTGCACCATCTACAACATCATCTGCATGTAATCTATTAGTAGCACTACCTGTAAATTTGATTACAATGATATTAAATTCTGAATCATTAGCAATTGTAATATTACTACTCGTATAACATCTCACAGGATTACCAAAATCACCTACATTATTACCTGATGAAGCCTTATCATTTGTAAATGTAATACCATTCATTTTCCAAACTTGTTGTTCTCCTGTTTGTGATTCTCTATTTGTATCTTTATCAGCAAACGAAATAGTTGCAATTTCAGTATATTGAATATCATCATAAACTAGCGGGTCTTTTACTTCAGCTTGTGTATAATTTAATAAAGTTGCATCTACAATTTGTTCGATAGTATATGTTTGACCACTATTAGGATATGTACCACTATATGTATTACGTGTTCCTTTAATCTTAATTGTATCGCCAGCACCTAAAGTCTTATCTCCAATTTCTGCAATTGTACCAGAAACTACTATACTACCAGTAGAATCTGCAATTTTATATTGACTATCACCAACTTCGGTAATTTTACCTTCGACAATAACTTCAGTACCTTCTGCTTTTTTTAAAGCATCTGCAATAGTAATTAAAGTTGCTTCAGTTGGTGATTCTCCCCCCCCATTAGAAGAATCACCATTGCCACTATTTAAATCAGCTGGTTTAGTAAATGTTACATGGAATGAGCCTGAACTACTAATATAATCAATAT
>CAZGBY010000021.1:0-26004 GCA_964524125.1 uncultured Clostridium sp. | reverse complement strand
TTGTTATTAGATTTATTAAATTATAAATTTATTTATTGTAATTTACGACTGAACTTTAACATCTATAATTTGTCATGACTGTCCATTCAATAGATCAAAGTTAAAGTTGTCACGTTGCAAACAAAAATCTCTCATGTTATAATAAATTTAGGAAGTCTATTAGACGGTGCTGCTCCTTTTTTTGGAGGTGATGCCTATGTATATTTTTACATTTTACTTGGTATCTCTCTCAAGCATTCTCAAAAGCTTTTAATTTTGAGAAGAAAAGGAGATATCTATTTTGATATTAGAATTTCTTTTATCGGTTCTTATCGAAGTTTTGGCAATAATTCTTGCTGAAATTCTAATAAGAATTGGTGAATCTATTCTTTCTTATTTCTTTAAGAAATAAGGTTATTAATTTAGAGAAAAAAAACACCGCTGCAACGGTGCTTTCTCTAAATTATTAAACATTTTGGAGTAGCCTGTTAAATAGGCTTCCTTCTATTTATATTATATGCTATTAAATCAAAATTATCAAGTATTATGATTTTTTTTTAACGTTTTTTTAACGTTTTTTTATCCCATTCTTTATCACAACTGTCCATTTAATACTTCAAAGTAAAATTTAAAGTCGTCACGTTGCAAACAAAAATCTCTCATGTTATAATAATTCTAGGAAGTCTATTAGACGGTGCTGCTCCTTTTTTGGAGGTGATGCCTATGTGTTATTTTTTTAAATTCTACTATGGTATCTCTCTCAAGCATTCTCAACGCTTTATATTGGGAAGTAAAGGAGATATCTTTTTTTGATAAAAGAATTTATTTTATCGGTTCTTATCGAAGTTTTGGCAATAATTCTTGCTGAAATTCTAATAAGAATTGGTGAATCTATTCTTTCTTATTTCTTTAAGAAATAAGGTTATTAATTTAGAGAAAAAAACACCGCTGCAACGGTGCTTTCTCTAAATTATTTATTACTTTGGAGTAGCCTGTTAAATTAGGCTTCCTTCTACTTATATTATATGCTATTAAATCAAAATTATCAAGTATTATGATATTTTTTTGGTTTTTTTGTTAAATGTGTTAAATGAATAATTTTTTTAAAATAAATTTAATACATCAACATAAATGATAAATTTATATCTTCACTAGACATAAATTTATCATCTTAAATTCTTAATCAATCAAAATAGATTAATGAATCAATATTAGAATTACCATTAAATATAATCTTTACACTATGTTTACCCTTAGATAATTCTTCTGACATATATATTACATTAATAGTATCAATACATTCTAAATCAATAGAATTATAAACTTTACCATCAATTATAACAGTCATATCACAATTTGAATCATTTGATTTAATTGCGAATCTAGTACCTTCAAATTCAAACAAGATATAATCATCTTTAGTTGCGTTATATGAATGTCCAAATGTTGAAAGTGAATCAAAAGATGGAGTGAAATCACCATATAAGGAAACATTATCAGAATCTAATGTTATTTGGTGGCCATTTAATACTTCAACAACTTTATATAATTCAATGTCTTGTAAAACAATTCTTTTATTATCTTCTGCAGTAGATGAAGTAAATGTTATACGATAATATCTAAATTCTTCCATATTAAAATCAACTGTTGTAGTATAATTAGAAATTGATAAACTAGTACTTACTTCTTTATAATTTATACCATCACTACTAACTTCAAGTTTTAATCCATTAGGTACAGGGTAAGGATGAAAACCTTTCAGTAAAATTCTATTTGCCTCAACAGTTTTTCCCATATCAAGTGTTAAGATAAGAGGTGTTTCATCAAGAGGTGATGAAGGACTATGGAAGATATTTCCTTTTTTCTTATCAATTAAGTTTTCAATTGGTTTATCAGCATTATACGGAATATAATTTTCTTGTGAAACAGCTTGATGTGTATATTCAATAACTTCTTCTTTATATTCATAAGAATGATCTCTATTGTATACATATTCTGATTCGTAAGCACCTGTTACTTCATAATCATTTCGATATGCATTTACATATGATATATTTACATTATTATCTGAATCAAACTTACCAAGTCCAACTCCTATAAAACTATTTTTACCACCAGAATCCCAACATTTAAGTACAGCCTTAAAATAAACGTAAGAATTTTCTTCCAAGATATAATCAGAATATGTTCCATCAGTAAGTGGGAAGGCATCTGTTCCTTTAGAGTTTTCATAAGATGCACAATAATTATAATTTATACCATCAAAAGAAACATAAAGTGCAACACTAAATCTACCTCTTAAAGCAATTCTATACTTTCCAGCTTCTTCTATATAATATTTACCATTTAATTCAATTGTTTGACATGGATTAGGTGTTGAATTAAACCAAATTTCAGCTGAACATTTTTGAGTAGGATTAATATTATCTTGTGTTTCTTTTGTAACATAATCTGCATAACCTGCTTCATAAGCAGCTTTAGCTGTTGAATATTTATTCTTATTATCAAATGTATAAACAGTTCTTTCAAGTGTATATTTATTAAGTTCTTTAGAATTTTCAAATTCAAATACTAAAGTTATATCTTCAACATCAAATGCTTTATCATCTTTAGTAATTTCAAGAGTTACATAAATCTTACCTGAAAGTTCATCACTACCTGGTGTATAAGTATAATTATAATCACTATTCTTCTTTAAAGTTCCACTCTTAGGTGATGAAATGCCTTTAATTGTATAGCTAAATCCATCAGGAATAACAATACTGCCACTAACATATTCACTTCCATTTGTTATATATTTACTAAGATCTAAAGTATAGGCTTCACCATATGGTATTCTATAAGCTTGTGCAGTATTAGTATAACATGTTTTATTGTTATAAGTATAACTTCTACCAGTTTGATATATAGATGATACTGGTACAAACATCGGATAATTCTTACCCTTAACTAAAGTTAAAGCAGATTCAGATACATCAAGACCGATTAAATCTTTCATATAATATGTCATATCATAACCAGTTACATTAGATGTTACATTAAACCATTGATCGATTGAAACTGATTGTGATGTATTAATACATTCAATTGATAAATCTTCACCAAAATTATGATATAAATTTGAATATAGTGCTAATCCTAATTTACCATTTTCATATCTTTCTTCTGTAATTTGTCTTAAAGACCAAGAAGGTGAAGTATATCTATTCCAATTTGAAAGTCCTTCTTCAACAGTACCAATTTGACGAGATGCTGAAACTTCTGTATAAAGTCCATAAGCTATCAAATTTAGTAAATTGTTTGTAACTTCAACCACATCATTGTTTTCATTACCACATCCCCAAGGAGATGAATGAAGTCGTTGGAAGTTATGATTATATTCATGTAAATTACCCCAAGAACCAGACGTAACCATAAGTTCATAATCTAAAGAGCCTACCATCCAACTAGTTGGACAGTTAACAGAACCACGTCCAGGGAATGCACATGCAGCACCAGCTGTAACGTGTGGCTCGTAGAAACATACAATTCCTTGAGTTGTAACTTGTGTTGAGATTTGACAAATCTTATCCCAAAGTACTGCTACATCATATAAATCATCATATGAAAATTCTGAAGCATATGTTTTTGGACCTGAATGTAAAACACCAGTATCCCAAACTTCTAAATCAAAATATGGTGCTGAAGATGCAGCATTTTGTTCAAATTCAGCTTTTGTTGTATATCCTAAAATAAAGTGAGAATATCTTACACCACCAGATATTGTAACTGTAAAATCTACCTCTTCATTTCTAACATAAATAGCTCCGCCTAAATATGAACCAATATAACCTGTATAAGTATCAGTTTCTGAATTGTAAGTAGTATTATCTTTGTTTAAAGATAATGTATTTAAAATATGAGGCATTCTTGTAAAGTCTCTAGACATAATGATATTGTTTGATGTACCATTATAAAGTGCTTGTCCAATATGTAATGTTATACCATCAGTTTTTTTCATATCATTACCTGATATTTCAACTTTTATAACTTCTCCTGCAGGAGCATAAAGACCAGTTATTCCATAACCTCTTGTATATGATCTTTTAGCAAAAGTAATTCTTTTTATAATACCTGGTTCTGAATCTTTAACATCACCTAAATACATACCTTCTGAAGCTGTATGTTTATATAATTGTCTATGATTACCATTTTTATCTAAAACCTTATCGTTATCTAAATATAAATATCCATCTTTATCAATACGATTATAACCACCATTATCTTTAGAACCATCTACATTTGCAGTTGTAAGAGTAACCTCTGTTGATATTAAATATTCAGCTTCATCTAGAATGGCTTGTTTTTGAGAGTCAGTTACACCAGTTAGGGTTTCACCAAATTTTGGATAAACAGATAATCCTTCATCTTGACATTGAGCTGGTATATTTCTTTTATAAGAACCTAAATACTCAGCATAATATCCACATTTTGTAAGTGTCGCATAATCATAGTTATATAATTGTTTAACTTGAGATGATTGTGCACTTGAACTTGATGTTACTGGAGTACTTGATACTGCACTTGAACTTGATGTTACAGGAGTACTTGATGCTGCACTTGAAGTTGTATTTTTGCTAGTACTAGTAGAAACTAATCCATTAGAAGAAATACTATTGCTAGTATCATCAGTACTTAAACCAGGACTTTGTGCTATACAACTAGTTGCTACAAACAATGAACAAATTGTACCAATACCTAAAATTGTTTTTAATATCTTTTTTCTTTTCATTTATTACACCTCCCAATAAACTAAAGAATCTATAGAAACATTTCCTTTACATTTAATTTTTACTTTATGAGTTTCATTTGATAATAAACTAGATATATATTTGCAAGTCAAATCATCAGAGTTAGTTAAATCAATTGATGAAACTAATACATCATCAATATAAACTTCTATATCATCAACTTTTGAAGATGACAAAATACCAAAACGATTTCCATCAAAAGTAAATTCTAAAGTGTCATCCTTTTTACCAGTATATGCATGACCAAATGTTGAATAACAAGAATCAACTAACCAATTACCATAAAGTTTTACTTCTTCTTTATCAAGTGATACTTGAACTGCACTTAAAAGTTCATTTGCATATACAATTTCGATTTCACTTAAAATTATATATGTATTAGATGATTTTGTAATAACAAGTTTATAATATCTAAAAGTTGTTTCTTCATAATCTAAAGAAATTTTTCCATTTGCCATTGTAACATTAGTAAATTCTTTAACCTTTGTAAATGTTTGATTATCTAAGCTTCCATATAATGTAAATTCCAAAGGATAGTGTGGGTCACTTCTTTGTTGAGTATAAAGCAGAATTCTATTAGATTTTTGAATAGAACCTAAGTCTAGTGTTAAAGTAAGAGGATTAGTTTCTAAATTATATTGCCAATTTGTATGAATATATGTAGAATAATCGCCATCAGTTAAATTAGAAATTACATGTTCTTCACTTGACCAAGGTGCATAATTCTCAATACTAATAAGTTCTTTATTTTCATATGTTGTATTATCAATATAATCATATGAATAAGTTCTTTCAAATGTATAATCTGATGAAAAACTTGATAAATCTTCATAATTTTCTTTATAAGCATTAACTTTATTTATACTTACATTACCTGATGAATCAAATTTCCCCATACCTACACCAATGAAAGCATTCTTAGAGTTAGTATTAGAACAAATCATTACGGCTTTAAAATATACCCAAGAATTTTCTTCTAAAGTATAATCAGAATATGTCCCTTCTGTTAAAGAAAAATCTGGACTACCTGTTGTATTATTAGTATATTCAGCAGCTTTTGAATAAGTATTACCACCATCAAGTGAAATGTATAGACAAACATTATGTCTTCCGCGAAGTGCAAAACGATATTTTCCTGCATCTTCTATTTTATATTTTCCACTTATTTCGATGATTTCTTTAGTGTTTACATTTTCAAGCCATACTTCCGCACTACAATCTTGAACTACTTTACCATTTGAGAAAGTATTATCATTAATTCCATCATATGTCATTGTATAACCTGAATATGACGATTCATATGCTTGAGATGCGTTTGTATAAATAGTATCACCATTTGATTGATATACTTTTCTAGTAATTACATTTTTATCAAGTTCATGAGTTTGTTCAAATTCTAAAACAATTTCTACATTATCAACTTTAAATGATTTATCATTTTTAGTAATTTCAAGTTCAACATAGATTTTACCAGATAATGTGTCATTTCCTGGTGTATATGTATAAATCATATCAGATTTCTTTTTAAGAGTACCACTTGTAGGCGATGAAACACTCTTAATCTTATAAGTAAATCCATCTGGAATAACTATACTACCACTTACATAATTCTTATCATCATCAAAAGTATATTCTGATAAATCTATATCTATAGATTTTCCATAAGAAATTCTATAAGGATTAGATGTTTGAGTATAACAAGTCTTACCATCTTTTTTATAACTTCTTCCTGTTTGATAAACAGATGAAACTGGTACAAACATAGAATATCCTTTTGATTTTGCATTTTGTAAAACATCAGATGATACATCATAACCAATAAGTTCATTATAAAAATAAGTCATGTCATAACCTGAAGCATTCATACATGCATCAAACCAGTTATCTACACCTTCACCTGTTGAATTACATACAGCATCCATATATACTTCAGGACCAAAACCATGTAAGAAGGTTGCGTAAATAGATAAACCTTTTTGACCATTATTATAAATACCATCAGTAATATCTCTTAATGTCCAAGTTGGGCTTGTAAACATATTCCAATCA
Source organism: uncultured Clostridium sp. (assembly GCA_964524125.1). GTDB lineage: Bacteria > Bacillota_I > Bacilli_A > Acholeplasmatales > Anaeroplasmataceae > CAG-307. The sequence goes on along the minus strand of CAZGBY010000021.1, from coordinate 19,186 downwards.
GATAAGTTTTCATTATAAGTACCGATTTGTCTTTTAGCTGATACTTGAGTATGTTGTGAGTAAGCTACAAGTGATAAAGCATTATTTGTAACTTCTCCTCCATCACCTAAACCATAACCTTGGAAATTATGATTATATTCGTGAATATTACCCCAAGAGCCTGATTCTACAAATGAATTATAATCAAGTGATGATGTCATCCAACCACAAGGGCAGTTAACAGAATTCCTACCTGGGAAAGCTACTGCAGATCCTGCAGCTACAAATGGATCATATAAGAATACAATTCCTTGTTTTTTATATTGTGTAGAAATGTTTGCAATTTTATCCCAAAGGATTGCAGCGTTATATAAATCATCATAAGAAAAATCTTGTGCATACTTTTTAGGCCCTGAATGAAGTACACCATTTTCACAAACTTCAAGATCAAAATATGGAGCAGATGATTTATTATTTTGTTCAAATTCATCTTTTGTAGTATATCCTAAAATAAAATGAGAATATCTTACACCTCCAGATATAGTAACACTAAAAGTTTCAGTTTCGTTTCTAACATAAACAGCTCCACCCAAATATGAACCAATATAAGCTGTATACGTATCAGTTTTTTCATTGTATGTAGCAGTTGATTTATTAATTTGATATGTATTTAATAAATGAGCCATTCGATTTAAATCTCTACTTGACCAAATATTATTACATTGTCCATTAAACAAAGCTTGTCCTATATGGATTGTAATACCTTCAGTTTTAACCATATCAGATCCCGAAATTTCAACTTTTAAAACTTCTCCAGCCGGAGCATAAACACCAGTTATTCCGTATCCATTAGTAAATCCACGATAAGAGAAAGTTACTTTCTTAATAATGGCTTCTTCTTTATCAGAAACGTCACCTTCATACATACCGACAGCAGCTGTATGTTTATAAAGCTTACGAGCTTTACCATTAGAATCAAGAACTTTTTCATTATTTAAATATAGATAACCATCTTTATCTAATCTATTATAACCACCGCCACCTGCGCCAGATGTATCAGTTGTAGTTAAATAATTAGATTCATTTATTAAAGCCGAACGAAGTTCTTCTGTATCAGCTTTACTAAATGTTTCTCCATATGTTGGATATCCGATATTTACATAACCTTCGTTTTTCGTTTCAGAAGGTATTGTTCTTTTAACTGTACCTAAATATTCACAGTCATATCCAACTTTTGAAGATGTAGCATATTTGTTTACTATCAATCCAGTATCGTCTTTAGATACATCCCCACCACTACCCAATGTAGTCCCAGATGTGGAATTTTGACCTTTACAACTTGTAATAGTAAAGATTGATAAAATTGAGATTGCAAATATACTTATTTTTTTAAATAAATTGCATTTCATATACTTCTTATCCTTTCGTATAATTTTTCCCTATATATAAATTATAGCACTAAATTAATAATATTTCCATTATTAAACGTTTTCATAGAAATTTGTTGTATAAAATTATTATTATCACTTAAAAAAACTCCTACTGTTAAGTAAGAGATTTGGTTATTATAGATTTAGTCTTTCTTTAATTTTTGAACTTCACTTTGGTATTTAGAAGAATTTTCTTGATCAAATAAATACTCATCATAAATGATTGAAATTCTTTGTAAGAAATCAATTTTAGTATTTAAAATTTCATCACTTGAAAATGCTTCTTCAAGATATGAAATTGCATTTTTATATTCCTCAATAGCCTTTTTATATTCTTCAAGACATACATAGACTTGAGCAAGATAATTAGATGAATATGTAAATACCATTAGTTTTGACTCATAAGCATGTTCTTTAGAAAATTCAATTACCAAATTAAATAATGTGATTGCATTATCATATTTATCACATTGGAAATAAATATTACCTAAATTAAATGCAAATATTGCATATTGATTTTTTATATCTTTAGTTTTATTTTCTATTTGATTAGTTAATACTAAAGCTGTATACGCATAGTCAATCGACTCATCAAATTTTTGAGCCTCAAAATATATAGAGCTAAGTAAAGAATGACAATTTGATTTAATAATTAAAGCTTCATCTGATTCATTTTCATATAATATTTCAAATATATTATCAATGATTTCCATAAAATTTGAAAATTCATTATTACTATTTAAATATTTAACATAATCAAGTGATAATGAAGTATATTTTATTTGATATTCTAATTTAGTATTATTATCTAATGAATTATAGAACTTTTTTATTTCGTTATAAAGATTAGAAGTTTTTTCTAAATTATTTAAAGACATATAAATGTTTAATAAATCCTTTTTAGTATTAAAGAATAAATTATTAGGTATGACTCCTTCTTTATCATTGATTTTATTAAAGAATATACATACATTATTTAATAACATTAATCTTTTTTCTATAACTTCATTTTTAAGTGAAAGTTCATATTCTCCTTTAGCGCTTTCTATTAGAGTTTCAACTGAATCATCTTTATCTTTTGAAAAATAATTTGAAATATTATCAAGAGTTACAAATGGTATACTATCAACATCTACTTCTACAGACTTATTTATAATATCTTCATCAATAGATTCTTTTTCTACGGTATCTGTAGATTCTTTTCTTGAATTGATTTTTTGTCTAATTTTTTCTTTAAGCTGTTGGAAATGATTTTCTTTTTCTTCTTTTAATCTTTCTTCATCTGCTTTAATTCTATTATAAGTTTCTTCCATTTCTTTAAGAATCTTATCATCTAGTGGAACAACTGGTGGTCCTTCTAGGATAGTTCTTTTAAAATTTATATTTTTATCAAAAATTAAAATATCGCATTTACAATCAAATTCATCAATTGCGGCTAATAACATAAACCAAGTACCATATGTTTTCTTAAACTCATCGTATAACTGTTTACCAGATAATCCATCAAATCTAGATGATAGTTTTTCTAGATTTTCATTTGATTCTTTTATATTATATAAATCAAATATAGATTTAGAATTAACTTCTTTTAATTTTAATGTATCTAATATTCTATAATATTCATTATCATAAATTTTTTTTACATTTAATTCAAAATAATCCACTCTATTGTCACATGCAAATATAAGAACATCGTTTTCTTTTAAATTTATATAATTATTAGGAATCAATTCAAAATTATTCTTATTAGTATTAAATAAATCCTTTTTTAATTCATCAAATACATCATCTGTTACCCAAACTATTTTTTTCATTTGATATTCTGATTCATAATAATCTTTATTAGAAAAATCTGGTTCATTTTCAACATAGTACAAATATTCAGTATATAAATCATGATCAATATTATAAGCTTCACATACAAGTTCTTCTACAATATCATCATCTAGGTCAACTACTTCTCCTGTATTTAATAGTGGTAACATACCACAAGAGTAACTGAAAAAATAATTATTTATTCTAATATCGTTTATTATTGCTTGTCTAATTGCAGGAGTTATTTTACTAATCTTTAAATAATTACACTTTTTAGCTGGATTATCGTATATCCATTCTGATACTTTATAATACATACGTTTTTCCTTTTTTAAAATTATATAATTTAATGAAATACTTATCTCACTCAAGAGTCTAATTTACTTAAATAAATATAATATAATATTACTATAATTTACCTTTGACGTACATTAATTCTAGCGTCAATAGAATACGATCTATTTACACCATATTTACTAGCTAAATTAGATACAATCTCTTTAGCAGCAGAACGAATATTTCTAGCAGTATTGTCAGCTTCATTTTTTGCTGTATCTCGACATTGTCTTACCATATTATTTCTTTGAGTTTCATTGTCTACACTATAAGATGCATCTATAGAGAAAATGATTCTATCTTTACCAATACTTACGTCTATAAAAATATATACATCATTATCCCAGTAACCAGTTTTGCTTCCACTATAACGACTACATAAATCATTTAGCTTTAAATATAAATACGTGTCATATCCTACTTTATCCGAATAAGAACTATTAGAACAACTATTTGAATAATTATTTAAAGAATTATTTGAAGAAACATTGCTTGAGTTTTTGTTTAAACTGGAGTTACTAGTATACCCTGCATATGCCATAAATTCAGTTTCCGTAGGATATAAAAAGCCAAAAAACATTAAATAAATAATCATTGCAATTGTAAATACAATTACAAGTACTATTAATATAACCTTACAAGTAGTAGTTCCAAAAGCTAATAATATCAAGCTAAGTAAAAAAGAGGCAACAGCAGATATTGGAACAATAAAGCATTGCCATTTTCTATCATAAATAAAATTACTCATCGCAACACAACCTACTGTTGTAAATAAGAAGGTAATTTCAGGTGTAATGCAAGCAACTTTTTCAACAAATTTAAGAACATAATCACGTTCTTCTCCTAGCACGGTTACTGATACACCACAAGAAATAAATGCAAAAATTACATATGACAAATAAAAAACAATCTTTTTTAGTTTTTCAAAAAATACATTATCAGAAATACTTCCTTCTAATACATCAAGTAAAATCTGATTTATAAGTCCAAAAATAGCACTAATGATTATTCCAAAAGCCCACATATCAAATTCAATGAGTAAATCTATAAGACTTACTAAAATAATAAATACGACATCAATTACAATTGTAACGGCTAGTCTTAAAAAACGATTTTTAAACATACTTTTCCCTCTTTTCTTTATAAAAATGCAAAAAAGGTCCCGGAATTAACCAAGACCAAATTTTTGATGATAAGATTCTTACCCCCCGAGCAAAATCAAAATATTTTTCACTTTTTCTCGAAGAGGCAAGGTTTTAATATCCATTGCTTTTTTACAATTATATTTTACATCTTATGACATTATTTGTAAAGATTATTTTATAAAATTAAAAATAATAACCATGCAAGTCCGTAATAAATTACAATTGCTAAAATATCATTTATAGTTGTAATAAAAGGACCAGATGCTACTGCAGGGTCAAATTTAAGTTTAGTAAGTAATATAGGAATAAATGATCCCACTACACTAGATACAGTCATTGCAGTAAGTAAAGATATACCTACAATACCTGCAGCTTTTAAACATTCAGATACCATAAATGGATCTCCATCAACAATTGATTGCTTCTTTATGCATAAAAATGCAAATACTACAACGCATGCACATACACCTAATATTAAACCATTAAGGAATCCTATTCTTAATTCCTTTAAAATAGTTTTAGCAAATACATGTTTTGACTTATCTTCATCTGAAATTGCACGAATTGTAACGGCAAGAGATTGAGTACCTACATTACCAGCCATATCAAGTACCATAGATTGAAAGAAAACTACCGCAGGTAGTACTGCTATTACTGCTTCAAAAGAAGACAGTAATACTGATACTAAAAGACCTAGAAACATTAATGCTATAAGCCAAGGAAGTCTTTTTTTCATAGATGAAAATACAGAATCATCTAAATCTTCATTTTCTGTTAAACCTCCGAGTTTAGCATAGTCTTCTTGTAATTCTTCTCCTACTGATTCTGTAATATCAGAAGCTGTAATTACACCAACAAGTTCAAATTTAGAATTTAATACTGGAATAGAATCAAGTTCATATTCAATAATTTCATTTAAGCATTCAGATACAATTGTAGTTGTAAAAAGTGTAGGGTATGATGTTTTTATGATATCTTCTAAGATGGTATCTTCTCTTGCGATAATTAAATCACGAAGTTCTATAGAACCATAGAAAATATCATTTTCTTTAACTACATAAATAGTTGATACATTATCATTTTCTGCAGCTTCTTTAATTAGCAAACGCATTGCTTGTTTAACTGTTGAACCATATGGTATTTTGATAAAATTAGTAGTCATTTTAGAACCGATCATATCATCATCATATGATTCAATTAATTGAATATCTTCTTTAGATTCATCATCCATTAAGTCAATGATTTTAATTTTATCTTTATCATCAAGTTCGTCTAAAACATCAATCGCATCATCGGCGTCCATTTCTCCGATAATATCCGCAGCTTTTCCATAACCGATTTCTTCAATAAAATCATCTACATTTTCCAAATAAGAAAATAGTTCTGCTGTTTTTTCATCACCTAAAATTTTATAAAGTTTTAAACGTTCTTCTTTAGTTAAATTTTCAACTACATTTGCAATATCACTTTCGTGATAATCATCTAGTTTTTCTCTTTTTTCTTCATCAGAAATATCGCTATCAATTATTTGTTCAATTTCAAGTTCATAATTTCTTAATTCTTGATTTTCTAAATCAGCCATAATATCCCTCTTTTTGAAAAAAAGCCGCAATAAAACGGCTTTTTATTTTAATTATTCAAAATCAACTAAAGAAAGTGCAATCTTCATCATATTAGTGAATGAATTTTGTCTTTCTTCTGCAGATGTAACTTCATGAGTAATGAATGAATCAGAGATTGTTAAAAGACAAGTTGCTCTCTTATTTAAAGCACGTGCAGTTGCAAATAATGCAAATGATTCCATTTCTACACATTCAGCCTTGTGTTCATCACGAACAGCTTCCCAACTAAATTTAGGATCTAAGTGATAGAATACATCTGAAGAGTGAGCAATTGTATCTTTAAGTTCAATACCTAAATTCTTTGCAGCGCCTCTTAAATATTCATTAATATCCTTGTTTGAAGAAATAGTATCTTCTTCATAACCAAATGCTACTTTAGCAAATGAAGATTCACTCCAAGCATCTGTAACTAAAACTGTATCATATACAGCAAGTCTTTCATGGTAAGCACCAGCAGAACCGATACGAACGATATTTTCTACTCCATAGAATTCATAAAGTTCATATGCATAAATACCTAAAGATGCCATACCCATACCAGAACCCATAACAGAAATTAATTTTCCATTATATTTTCCAGTAAATCCAAACATATTTCTAACTGTATTAAATTGAACAACATCAGTTAAGAAGTTATCAGCTATAAACTTAGCTCTTAATGGATCTCCAGGGAAAAGTACAGTTTTTGCTATTAAATTTTCATCCTTACAAGAAATGTGAGGTGTTGGAATATTAGTATTGCTCATTAGATGTTCCTCCTTCTACTATTTGAACTCCACAAGATGCACCAATACGAGTTGCTCCTGCATTTAACATATCATCAAATTCAGCTTTATTGTGAACGCCACCAGAAGCTTTAACTCCCATTTCAGCGCCTACAGTTTCACGCATTAACTTAACGTCTGCTACTGTAGCTCCACCAGTACCAAAACCAGTTGAAGTCTTAACAAAGTCAGCTCCAGCTTTCTTAGCAGCCTTACAGCATTCAACTTTTTCTTCATCTGTTAAATAACAAGTTTCGATAATAACTTTAGTTGTAACACCATTTGCAGCGTCAACTACAGCCTTAATATCTTCATAAACATAGTCCCAATTATGAGCTTTAGCTTCTCCAATATTAATAACCATATCTACTTCATCTGCACCATCAGCGATAGCACGAGTAGTTTCATATGCTTTAACATCTTTAGAATTAGCACCTAAAGGGAAACCAATAACTGTACAAACTAGTACATCGCTACCCTTTAATAATTCAGACGCAAATGATACCCAATAAGGGTTTACGCAAACGCTCTTAAAATCATATTTGTTTGCTTCGGCACATAAATTCGCAATTTGTTCACGAGTTGATACTGCCTTAAGTAATGTGTGGTCAATAAATTTTGAATCTTTCATTTTAACCAATTTCCTTTCTTTTTTATATATTTTTTATTTATAAGTCAAGGACTTGAGCAAAAGGTACTTCTTTAAGCTCAACCTTTACTTCATCAAATTTAGCTTTTGTGATGATTTTTTTAACCTTTTTAAAGTATTTTTCATCACACATTAAAACATCATATAATCTAGCATCTACTAAATTTAAGAATTTAGATATTTTATGTTTTAATTCTTCATATGAGATAATCATAACCTCTTCATCTAGATGTAGTCTAATTAATTTAACACAAGGTGGAATAATAAATGGATTTTTCAAATCTAAGTCACAAGCAACATATACTCTTCTTGATTCATTTTCCTTTAAAAATACATAATCTAAGAACGTATAGCCATCAATGTTTTGAATATGTTCTTTAATTTCTAAGAAAGAATAAATAGATGTAAGTGAATCCTTATCAAGACGTGAATAATTCATAAATTCTTCTTCATATTTTTTCTTATAACCGACTTTAACAAGTTCAAAAGCATTTAATAACATTGATCTTTTATATAAAGATACATCTTCAAAATATTCATTGTAAACACAAAATCCAAATCGCTTACAAATAACTTCTATAATATCAATAATTTTAGATACTTTATAAGTATTATTTAATACATCAAATTCTACGTAAACATTTAAATCTAAATATTTAGGATCTAGCTTATGAATATTTGGTACAATTGATTTAGTATTAAATATAAATTCAGCATCCATATTAATTAAAGTATTATGATATGTACAAACTTTTATAGCCCCTTCTTGATTTAGCTTCATAAATGGTTGAGCTTCAAGATATGTTAAAAGTTCTGCTTTATCATATACTCTAGTTCCTTCTTTGAAAAAATAATAACGAAACTTCACATTATCACATCCACGATATATAATACCATTTTTGACACTAAATGTCAAAATTCTTCTTAAGAATATTTAATGAATTTATATCTGTCATTTGAATATTTAACGGAGTTAAACTAATAAAACCACTATTTATAACCTGTGTATCAGTTAAACCTTCAACATTTACAACATCTACAGAGCATAATTTAAACTTAAATTCATCAATGCCTTTTGGTACGTTTACATTTAATGAATAATCTTTATTATATAATTTATGTTCCATTATATAATCTAACATTTGATTTAAATATTTTAAATCATTTTCATCATAATCATACTTCATAGAAAACGCAACTGAAGGAATACCTCTTAATGTAGCTTCTCTTGCAACACCAACAGTACCTGAATAAAAAGTATCAATACCTATATTATAACCTTTATTTATGCCAGATATAACTAAATCTGGTTTAAAATTTGTAAATTCTAAACAATAAAGTAAAGAATTTACAGGTTGATATGGTTGAGAATAAAACTTAATATCAGATACTATTTTTTCAAGTTCAAGATCAGAAGAAAAATGTTCTTGTATATCAATAGAATGGGATTTAGCACTTTGATTTTCTTTAGGTGCTATAACTAAAACCTCTCCATAGGGCTTTAGCATTAAAGCTAAAGCCTCAAGGATTGGAGATTTAACACCATCATCATTACATACGAGGATTTGCATAGAACTTCACCACAATATCATGACATCTTGGACACAATTCATCATCAAGAACTTTTTCTACTGTTGCCCAACATCTAGAACATACAGAACCTTCTGCAGGTGAAACTTCTACTTTAAATTCAGAACCTTGTTTTTCTTCATATTGAGATACAATTAAAATTTGAGCAATATTAGCATCTAAAGATTTAAATAATTTAGAAGCTTTTTCATCTAAAGTTAATGTTAATTTAGCCGCAAATGATTTACCTATAATTTTATTAGCACGTGCTTCTTCAAGTGCTTTTAAAATTTCATCACGATAAGTCATAAATTCATCAAAGTTATTCTCAATATCTGAATACTTTGAATAATCTTTTACTTGAGGTAGGTCTTCTAAATATACATCAAGTTCTTTTTCACCTGGTAAATATGAGTAAGCTTCTGATGCAGTATGAGGAATAATAGGCGATAACATACAAATTAAAGTCTTACAAGCATTATATAAAACTGTTTGAACACTTCTTCTTGCAAGAGATGATGCAGGTTCAATATATAAAATATCTTTAACAAAATCTAAATAAAATGCACTTAAGTTATTTGCAATAAATGTATTTATAGTTTTATATACTGCATTAAAATCAAATGAATCATAAGAATCTTTTAATGATGATACAAAATTATTTAATTTAATCATCATATATTTATCTACATTTGGCATATCTTCAAAAGAAACTTCATCTTCTTTTGTATAGCCTTCTAAGTTTGCAAGCATAAACTTAATAGTATTTCTTATCTTTCTATAAGAATCTGAAACTTGTTTAATTAATTCTTTACTCATAACGAAATCTGATTTAAAGTCAACTGAAGCTACCCATAAACGTAGGATATCTGCACCATTTTCATTACATACTTTAATAGGATCTACAGTATTACCTAATGATTTAGACATTTTTCTACCTTCACCATCTAAAGTAAAACCATGAGATAAAACTGCTTTATAAGGAGATTTTCCTGTAGTTGCCACACCTGTAATGATAGATGAATTAAACCAACCACGATATTGATCAGAACCTTCTAAGTATAAATCAGCTGGATATTTTAAGCCTCTACGTTCAAGTAGTTTATGAGATGAACCAGAATCAAACCATACATCCATAATATCCATTTCTTTTTTGAAAATACCATTTGGAGAATGTGGGTTAGAATAACCTTCTGGTAATAAATCTTTAGGCTCACGTTTAAACCATTCATTAGAACCATACTCACCAAAAATTTGTGCTACATATTCAATTACAACAGGATCTAAAATAGATTCACCATCTTCACAATAGAATACTGGAATAGGAACACCCCAAGCTCTTTGACGAGAAATACACCAATCGTGTCTATCTTTAATCATATTAGAAATACGAGTGTCTCCCCAAGTAGGATTCCATTTAACTTCATGAATAGCAGCTAAAATATCATCCTTAATTGGATCTATAGATGCGAACCATTGTGGTGTAGCTCTAAAGATTACAGGTTTTTTAGTTCTCCAGTCATGAGGATATGAGTGAACAATTGGATTTAATTTAAGTAAATATCCCTTTTCACGCAAATCTTCAATAATAGGATCTTCAGATTTTTCATAGAACATTCCTGCATATTTACCAGTTTGAGGCATTTGGATTCCTCTATCATCTACATATACTAGCATTGGTAGTCCATACTTTTTAGCAGCTTCATAGTCTTCTTCACCATATCCTGGTGCAATGTGTACAAATCCTGTACCATCTGTTGTAGTAACATAATCAGCATTTATAGAAATACCTGTTCTATCTTCATATAGTGGTGATTGATATTTAATATTTAATAGTTCATTACCCTTAAAGTTTTGGATAATTTCAACTTCTTCAAGTTCTAAATTTTCACGCAAAGAATTTAAAAGTTCTGATGCACAAATAAGTTTTCCTTTATTTGAATTAAAAAGTACATAATCAATTTCAGGTCCAGCACAAACAGCAACGTTTCCTGGCAAAGTCCAAGGAGTTGTAGTCCAAACTAAGAATGCGGCGTCTTTTAAATTTCCTTCTTGTTCAATAATAGGGAATTTAAAATAAATTGATTTAGATGTAATATCTTTATATTCAATTTCCGCTTCTGCAAGTGCAGATTCTGAAGATGGTGACCAATATACAGGTTTTAATCCTTTATAGATTAATCCTCGTTCAACCATTTTCCCAAAAACTTTTACTTGATCACGTTCAAATTCTTTTTGAAGTGTAATATATGGATTATCAAAATCAGCCATTACACCAAGACGTTCAAAGCCTACTCTTTGACGAGCAACTTGTTTGTATGCATATTCAGTACATAAATCTCTAAAATCAGATAGTGGCATTTCTTTCCTATTTATACCAGATTTTTGTAAGGCATTTTCAATAGGAAGACCATGAGTATCCCATCCTGGAATATATAAAGAATAATAACCATTCATATTTTTATAACGTACAATAATATCTTTTAATATCTTATTAAGAGCGTGTCCTAAATGAATATCACCATTTGCATATGGTGGACCATCATGTAAAGTATATTCTTCTTTACCTTTATTTTTCTCTAAAACACGTTCATAAATTTTGTTTTCATTCCATTTTTGTTGAATTAATGGTTCTTTTTGACCTAAATTACCACGCATTTCAAATTCAGTTTTACCCATAAGTAAGGTATCTTTATAATCTTTCATGTTTTAAATTCCTCCTTTAAAATTAAAAAACGTCCCTTTATAATAAATTATCATAAAAGGACGCAAATAGCGTGTTACCACCTTAATTCCAAATATATTTAAAAATATATTTAGCACTCATTATTCCTTAACGCGGAATACGGAATACCCTCATCGAATATTCATTTTTGTTAGTGATCTAAAAATAACTATTGCTGGCTTTCACCATCCCAACTCGCTATAAGTCGCTATTTTCCGTCTAACTCATCAATGTTTATATTAAATTTCTATAAAGATTATACACATTTTTGATTAATCTTACAAGTATTTTTTAAATTTGTTCTAAAAGTTCTGATAAAGAACCATCAAGGAATTCTTCTTTTCTTGCAAAAAGATAAATTCTATCTTTAACCTTAACAATATTTCCATCTACGGCATAACAAGCACCTGAGAAAAACGCAAGTAATTTATTAATTGCCATAATAGGTAAATTTGAAAAATTGATTACTAAAGGATAACCGAGTTTCATTTGATCCACTAAATAAGCAGCTCTTTGATCATCATCTTTTATTTCTTCAAAGATAGTTCTTTGTGCTGAAGAAATTTCTTCTTCATTATTTAAATTATAAGAAGCCTCTTCATATTCGTTTACTTTTTTAGATTTAGAAAATAAACCCATATTACTCTTGACCTCCAGATACTTCATAACCTTCATTAGTTTCAAAAGGAATTACTGAAGCTTTGTTATTCTTTCTTAACATTACAAGTGTAGTATCAGCATATTGTTGAAGTATTGCAGTACGTTGTGGTGGACATGCAATAATTACTTGTAGTGGCATAGTAGTTATGAAATCCATCATTGATTTCATACGATTAGCATCCATCTTATCAAATACTTCGTCAAATAGTACAAGTCCAATAGAATCACGAGTAGCTGATTTATTTTGAGTATAAATTCTTACAAATGAAGCGATAATTGCCACATAGAATGGTACTTGAGTTTCTCCTCCTGATTTTTCTTTAAATACTTTAGAATATAACATTGACTCACCAAATTCATTGATAATCTTAATATCATAATCCATATAAGTACGATAATCAGTAAATTTATTCATTGCACCTTGTGAATTTAATTCATCAGAAGATAGTGATGTAAATAATTCATCTAATTGTTCATTATATTGAGCTTCAAAATCATATGTAAATATTGATCTACCATCAGAAATTGTATCAGCTTTAAACATATCATAGAATGCTGCATATTGACTTGATTTAGGGAAGATGAATTCATAAGAATCTCTACCAAATTTAATTGATTTTAATGTATCATTAATTTTAGAAATTTCAGCTTCTGCTGTCATAATATTATTTCTTAATTTAGAAATAAAGTCTTCTTTAAAGATGATTTCAGCAGTTTCACGAGCTTTTCTTACTTGTTCTTCTTTTTCTACTAAAGTAGATTTTTCAAGTTTATTTAATTCATCCATAAATTTTGGCATTTCACTAACACCTAATGATAAATTAGATGCATAAGCATTAATATATTTCATTTGTTTATTAGAAATACCTTCTGATAAATTATCTTTATTCAAATCACATTTAGCAACTCTAGATCTAATTTCATCACATGCTCTTAGAGGTGACATTTGTGAAGTTAAATCTTGATATTCTTCTTTAGCTTTAGTTTCAAGTTCAAGATTATCATTTAACAAAGTTGTAAGTTCATTTTGAATAGTAATCTTATTTGCTTCAAGATTTTGAATTTCATTTTCAAAATTTTCTATTGCACCATTAATAGTACCAATTTCTTGACTGGCTAGCATCTTTTGAGCATCATTTTTCTTAATTAATTGTTGAGTTTGTTGATATTCATCTTCAATATCAGAAACTGATAATTTCTTAATTGAAGCTTTCTTTACATTAAGTTCAGATAAACTTCTTGAAAGTTCATTAAATCTTAATACTTTATCAAGTGATGAAAGTAATGACTTAAGTTCAAATGTTTGTAGGGCTTTATTTTCGTCTTCTAAAGAATTTAATTTACTTGTAAGTTCAAAATATTCAATCTTAAGCTTGTTACCTTTTTCATTCCAATAAGCAGTTTGTTCACCAAGTGCTCCCTTACCTATGAAACGGTCAACATTTAAATTCATATTTCTAACTACAAATCCACGATAAATTAAACCATCATTTGTAATTGCAGTTTGATATTTTTTAAGTTCATATTCATGATTACATCTAATTACATTACCACAAGTATAATTAATATAGAATTTAGCATCTTGATTAATTGAATCCATTATTTCTGCAAGAGAATTTTCTGAATAGTTTTTAAATCTAGTCATTTCTTGAGTATTAACAAGACCTAACCCAAATAGACGATATTTACTTTTACATCTTGCAAATATTTCAAGTGCATCATCATAATATGAAGGTTCAACAATTAAATCAAATCTTCTATTACCTAAATAAGATTCAATAGTTCTAGCCCATTCTTTATCTTTAATTTCAATTAATTCAGCAAAGATATGAACTGAAATATCTTTATTAAATTTGCGTTTTAATCCATCAGTAATATCTTGTTTAATTCCAAGTAAATCCGCAGGATAGTTAAGTCTATTTTGTCCTAAACCAACAATAGCACTCTTAACTTCATTCATCTTATTTACAATTTCATCTTTTTTATGTTGAAGTTTACCAGTTTCAACTAAATTTGAATTAATTACATCTTGGAACTTTTTATCAAATTTAATTAATTCTTGTTTAGTATTTTGAATCATTAAAGGATCAATATTAGCAAGAGGAACGTTTGCAAATTCTTTAAATAAAGGATTATCATTTTCTCTTCTTAATCTTGTGATTGTATCTTTAATTTGTGAAGCACGCTTTAAATAATTGTCTTGTACACCATCAAATTCTCTAAGTTCATTTTTAACTTGATTAATTTGTTTATCAATGTATTCTTCAGCTTTAAAATCTTCATTATTAGAAAGAACAGTATATAATTCTTTGCTTCTTTCATTTAAAGACTCAATATAATTATCAATTCTATTAAGCTCAGAAATTTTAGATTGACGTTTATTTTTAAGGATTTCTATTTGAGTTTCTAAATCATCTTTTTTAGACGCAAATCCTTCTACTTCAAATAATTTAGATAAGTAATCTAAATATTTCTTTTCTTCATCAATTTCTAAAACTTCTTTATATAAAGTTTCCATTTCATGAAGATCATTAATCTTATTTTTAATAACCTTTAAAGTTTGTTCTAAGTTCTTATAAGAACGAATTGAATCTTGAATTGGAGAAATATCTATTTGTTTTTCTTCTAGTATATTTTGATAAATAAATTCCTTAACATCCGCAATAGGTTTAAATGCCATAGCTTTAGGAATCATTCTAAAGAAGTCTTCATTTATAGAACCAAATGCAGTTCTAAATCCTCTTTTAGCATCTCTTTTTGATAAATAATATTCAAATTTATCATTTTCTTTTCTAAATTCAACTGTTGAATAAATTTGATTATTTACATTTACAAATAAATCATCAGAAATTCTTACATTATCAGCATAATAAAATAAACTCTTAACTGGAGTTAAATCTCCAAATGCGTCCATTACTACACCACATAAGAAATATTTATCTTCTGTTTCATCATAGAATTCAAGACAAATATGACCAACTACATTACCATCTCTTAAATATTCTTTATCTTCTAAACCAAGCTTACATTTTACATAACCACGAAGGTCACGTTTACCTTTTTCATTAGCAGCTAAGTTAAATTGAGTATCGCCTGCAGTTATTACATAAGTAATCGCATCTAAGATTGTAGATTTACCAGATGCATTTGGACCTGTAAGTAATACATTGTTTTTAACATGAATTGTTTCATTAGCAAGATAATGCCAATTTATTAATCTAATTTTTGTTAACTTTTTCATTATTCATCTTCACCCGCTTCTGATACAATTCTTGATACAGTATTATATACTTCAGTAATTTCTTCAGTATTAATTGCATATAAGATAGTTGGCATAATTACTACTTTAGTATTTGACATAGTAATATCACCTATTGTTTCTATTAAATTAAATCTGCGGAACAAACGTAAAGCTGATATTAAATCAGTTTTATTTATTCTTTTTTTTATCTCTAAATAATTATATTTATCATGGATATCTTGTATGCTAATAACTACATTTTCATTTAAAGAAGTTTCTTTTAAACGTTCATGATAAAGTAATCTTAATATTAATAAAATAATAGTTTCGTCACGTTTAAGTTTTAAGTATCCAGAATTTGAATCACTACTTAACATGATAGCACCTAGTGCTTGATCTAGTTTTATTTCATATCCTAAAATTCCAAAAAATTCATCAAATACTTCTTTAAAAGATACTACAAAATAGAAGTTATCTTTATTATCTTTTTTATCTCTTGCAAGGAATGTAGATGCAAGTAATTTATTTGATATATCTTTAAAAGCGTTTTTTTGTACAGTTGTTAATCTTTCGTATGATTCTAACATATTATTCACCAGCCTTAATTATAAAATCTGTAAATGTAAATTTATAATGATTTACACTATGTTCAAGTTTTGTAACTGTCCATGATTGTTCACAAGCATATATTAAAGTATAAATTAACATCATAACTGTATCTAAATCTGTATTAGGTTTACATACATTAGATGCGATTAATTCTCCATCAAGTTCATTTTCTTTAAAGAATTTTAATACTTGTTTTTCATCATATGGAAGTCCATATTCTTTTAAGTATTCTTCTGTTGTAATGTCAAAATCAAACTCTGATAAGTCAAGCATTTGATTATCGACACGAGAATATTTACCTCTTGGTGTATATAAAGAAGATTCTTGATTATATGTTTTGGTTTGTCTTAAAGTAAACATCTTATTTACAGTAGTAATAGCATTATCAATATGATTTGCTTTGTTTTCTAATTTAATATATTTTAGTATAGTATTTAGTTTACCTGATATATTGTCATCTTCTGTAAGTAAGAATTTAATTTTACCAATTGTTGAATCAATATACTTCTTATTTTTAGAGTCAATTTCATAGATAAATGAATCTAAAGAATTAAATACATCAATTATATCATCTAAATCATGATATACTCTTTTTTCTGCATCAATTACAGAACGATACTTTAATTTATAATCTTCAATTAACGTATACATAATTGCATTATTTTGTTCATACTCTTCTAATTTAGATACAATATCTAAACGATATTTATTAATATTATCGCCTGTTTTAAGTTTTACATAACTATTATCAAGTAATTCATTTTTATAATCTATTAATCTTGTAATAAGATCTTTTATTTCTGTTGTGTCTACAACTGTTTGAATATAATCTTTCATTCTTGAGTCAAGCCTTCTTAAAGCTCTTAGAAGTTGTCTTGTGTTAGAACATACTTGTTCAAGAATTACTGGATAATCTCTATTAATTGGATTTGTAAGTAAAGAATAAATAGTATAGATATATCCATTATATTCAGCAGTATTTGCATATGGCATTGTATCTTGAAAATCATCATCTTGTGAAGGGTCATATGTATATTGAGGTACAAGTGAAAGCAATGAATCACATAAAGTAATACCTGCATCTGTAAAATTAACTATTTCTTCATAATCAATATTTACATCAACATATATCCAACCACATTCTTCCATTTTTCTAAGTACATAATAAGCTAAACTTTTCTTAGATTTTAAAGCTTCTATTTCATCTTCGTCATCTTCTTGTGATTCATCTTCTTTATCTAAGATAAAGTTTTGATGTTCTAAATAGTGAGCAAGTTCATCTGCTAGTAATTTCTTATCAGTACCTAAAATTGAACCTAATTCATATATTTTAAAAGCTTCTAGTAAACAAGCTACATATAATCTTTTATTTTTAGATGATAAAATCGTAAAGAAATTATCTGGTATAATATCAAATAAATCCATAACTACACCTCTTCTGACTTAATATAATAATTATATCAAAATTTCATATTTCTTGCAATAAAATGCCATATTTTAGATAAATAAATTTATTAGTGACAAAATAAAAACTGCTTAATTTAAATAAAATTATTATTTTTAATATATTTCAACGTTTAAAAAAATGCAGGTTTTAAGCCTGCATATTAACTATACATTAAATTTAAATAACATTATATCGCCATCTTTAACGATATATTCTTTTCCTTCTTGACGTACTTTACCAGCCTCTTTTACTTTTTGCATAGAACCATATTGTTCTAAATCAGTAAAAGATACAGTTTCAGCACGAATGAATCCACGTTCAAAATCACTGTGAATAATACCTGCACATTGAGGTGCAGTCATACCTTTTCTAAATGTCCAAGCTTTTACTTCTTTTTCGCCTGCAGTAAAATATGTTGCATATCCAAGTAAAGAATACGTTTCACGAATTAATAAATTAAGTCCAGCTTCAGGAATACCTAGTTCAGATAAAAACATATCTCTTTCTTCTTGTGGCATTATGGCTACTTCAGCTTCAATTTCTGCAGAAATTGGAATTACCTTGCTACCTTCTTTTTTAGCATACCCAACTAAAGCATTATAATGAATAGAATCACTAGGATTTACTATTTCTTCATCTGACATATTTGCTATATACATTATAGGTTTTGCAGTTAAGAATCCATATCTTTTAATATATGGAAGTTCTTGTTCTGTAAATTCTAAAGTTCTTACTGGTTTTTCTTCAAGTAATACTTCTTTAATTCTTTTTAATAATGCAAATTCAAAAGGTGCATCATCTATTTTAGATTGTGCTTTCTTTTCTATTTTAGGAATTCTTGTTTCTACGATATCTAAATCTGATAAGATTAGTTCCATATTAATAATATTAACATCACGAATAGGATCAACTCCACCTTCTACATGTGTTATATTAGAATTTTCAAAACAACGTACTACTTCTAAGATTGCATCACAATTTCTAATGTTTGCCAAAAATTGATTTCCTAAACCTTCACCTTTAGATGCACCTTTAACTAAACCTGCAATATCTGTAATTTCACATAAAGCTGGTACTAATGATTTTGGTTTATACATATCATTTAAATAATCTAATCTTTTATCTGGAACGTTTACTACTCCTACATTTGGTTCTATAGTCGCAAATGGATAGTTAGCAGCTAGTGCTCCTGCTT
>CAZGBY010000020.1:0-26043 GCA_964524125.1 uncultured Clostridium sp. | reverse complement strand
TTTATTGAAATTATTAGATAAAGTACTAAAACATTTGAAAAGTTGATTTTGTAATTGCTTTGCAGATTCATGTGATCCATTTTTAATCCAAGCAGTTAAAAAAGCAGATATACATGAAGTCATTGTCATTAATAGATAATTAGCATGTTCATCATCAATTGATATACCAGAAAAGAAAAAATTTAAATTCTTTCTAATGTATTTATTGTGAGCATCATAAAGTAAGTCAATACGATTAGAATCTACAATTGCTTTTAATAATGTTTTATTATTCATCCATTCTTGAATAAAAAATAATATACTTTCTTTATGATTAAATTTATTCATTTTTTTAAATTCAAGTCCAACTTTTTCAAAAATACTATCGCATAAGTAAGATAAAACATCAGTAATGTTATCAAATAGTCTATAAAATGTAGCACGTCCTACAGATGATGTTTTTTGTACATCAGTAACGGTTATTTCTGTAAAACTTTTATTATTTAAACATTTTAGTAATCCTACTCCTATTTTCTGTGCTGATTTTTTGGCTCTTAAGTCGTTTGAAATATGATACATATTTTACTCCTTTTGTTTCATAACGTTAAAACATATTGTGGAACTATTGTATCACAAAAGCAATTATGATACAATACTTTTGCAACTTTTTTTAGAAAGGAGTGTTTTATATGGAAACAATTATTAATGCATGGTTATCAATTTGGCTTTATGTAATGGTTGGTATTGGTATTTATTTAACTGTAAAGGTATGGAAAAATCGTGAGTCGTGGGATAAAATTAATATTCTTTGTACACTTGCAGTTATAGTGTTAGTTCTTCATGTTATTGAAGAATGGGTATTTCCAGGTGGACTTCATTATTCATATAACTTTAGTCACGGATCAACTGATCTTGCTCGTTATCCAATGAATAGATTAACTGATATGATTACTAATTTTGGTGGAGTAATTCTTGGATGTGTTGTCCTTAAGTTTTGGGGTTTTAGAAAACCTGCTGGAATTGCAGTTATGTTATTTTCTGCTTTTGAAGTAGTAATTCATATTGTTATTGGTATAAATTCATTAAATACTTTTGGTAAATATGGCATGCAAATATTATATTCACCAGGACTTATTACATCTTTATTAGGTTTTTTACCAATTACAATTGGACTTGCAGTTTATTTATTTAAAAAAGATAATAGAGCAAGTATTAAACAATGGATTATGGCTGTTGTTGCAATGTTTGGATTTTGCTTTTTATTGATTAATTTACCTGAGATGATTTTAGGTAGTGAAGATAGTCCTTATGTATTTACCGATAGAGGATATTATGAAAAATATGCAGAAGAATTTGAAAAAGAAAATGGTTTTACTTATGGAGATTATTGCTATACATTTGATGAATAACAAATTGATGAGAATAATTTTGATAGGTGTGTTTGTTTATAATAAAATAGACGCTTGCTATTTAACTAGGTCAATCTTGATACTATAAGTATTAAGATTTTTTTATTTATAAAAATTGACTTACTTATATAATATGCTACAATAAAGTTATTAAAAGTTAGGTTTTAGATTCAAAAGATATGTTAATTTATTATAATAAAAAAATATGAACAATTATGATGTATTCTGAGCCTAGATAATAATTAGTAAATATAAATTTAAACAAGGAGAAATATCAACATGAATGAAGTTTTAAATATTATAAAATCAAGAAGAAGTATAAAAAAATATAAAAATGAAATACCAGACGAAAAAATAATTGATTTAATATGTGAAGCTGGTAGCTATGCTCCGTCTGGTTTAAATAAACAATCACCGATTATTTTACAAATAACAAATAAAGAAATAAGAGATAAAATTTCAAACTTAAACAGACAAATTGCAAATATGCCAGAAGGCTTTGATCCATTTTATAATGCACCAGTAGTACTTGTAGTACTTGCTAATAAAGATATTCCCACATATATTTATGATGGTGCTTTAGTTGTTCAAAATATGTTGCTAGCTGCGCATAGTTTAGGACTTGGAGGATGTTGGATTCATCGAGCAAAAGAAACTTTTGAAACAAAAGAAGGTAAAGAAATTCTTTCATCTTTAGGTATTGAAGGAAATTATGAAGGAATAGCAAATTGTATAATTGGTTATAGTGATATGGCTGTTCAAGATAAACCAAGAAAAGACAACTATATTTATAAAGTAAAATAAGTAATTATTATTTATTTTTTGTTTCCCCAAAATAAACTTTAATTAAAATTTTTAATTAAATTAATAGTTAAAACATCTTATTTTCTACGTCTAATGGATTATTTTATATTCTCATTTATGTTTGAAATAAAAAATGGGGAAACACAAAATTATTATTATTTATAAATTGTTTTGATATTTCTTTTATGGTATAATTTTATTAAATTTTTTAAGAAAGGTGAGTACCATGAAAGAAAACATATTAAAAACAATTAAACATACACTACCAATATGTTTTAGTTATATTTTTTTAGGTATAGCTTTTGGTATCTCACTTTCAGAATCAGGACATCAAGGTGCTTTATATTCGTTCTTATCTTCGACATTTGTTTTTGCAGGATCTATGCAATTTATGATGATAGAATTTTTAGCTGAACCTGAAGTATATTCATATTTTCTAGTTGCGGTATTTACTGTTATTATAAACATGCGTTATGCAGTTTATGGCCTAACATTTACAGAACATTATAAAGATGTATCTTGGTATAAAAAATGGTACTTTGTTTATACGTTATCTGACGAAACATACTCTGTTTTAGTTGCTACATCAGTACCGTTTGAACATAAAAATCATACATATGATTTCCTAGTTCATTTTGCAAATCACTTATATTGGATTATAGGTTGTGTACTTGGAAGTTTACTTGGTAGTTTAATCTCTATAGACCTTACTGGTATTGACTTTGTAATGACTGCGATGTTTGTATGCATATTTGTTGAACGATTAATGAACAATGAAAATAAACTTCCAGCTATAATTGCACTTACTAGTGCAATAGTATCTTTAATCATTATGTCACTTTTAGGTGTTGGTACATATTTTATAATGCCTGCAATTATTTTAGCGATTACTTTCTTATTTGTATTTAGAAATAAGATAGAAAGGACTGAAGAAGATGTTGTTAACGAGTAATAACAAGTATGCTTATATAATGCTTATAATTGTAGTAGTTATAACATTTTTAATTAGAGTTTCAACATTTTTATTATTTAAAGATGATAAATTACCAAAATCAATTAAGTATATATCAGATGTTTTACCACTTGCAATAATGCCTATTTTAGTAGTTTACTGTATAAGAGATACTAATTGGCAAGATTATAAAAATGTTCTTGCAACATTTATAGCAATAGCTGTAACTGCAGGTATTCATTTTTGGAAGAAGAATATGATATTAAGTTTAATAATTGGAACTGCTACATTTATGATTTTAATAAGAGTTTTAGTATAAATTAAGGCGAAAAAGTGGGCCTTTTTTTAATTTCACATAATTTCTTTAGTTTTATTTCACTATAAATGTTGTATAATAAAATAAAGAGGTGATTTTACTGTGCGCAAAACTAAAATAATATGTACACTAGGTCCAGCAATCGATGATTATGATAAATTAAAAGAAATGGTTTTAAATGGATTAGATTGTTGTAGACTAAACTTTTCTCATGGTACTCATGAAGAACAAAAAGTAAGAATTGATAGAGTAAAGAAATTAAGGAAAGAATTAAATAGATCTTTGCCAATTTTACTTGATACAAAAGGTCCAGAAATTAGACTTAGAGATTTTAAAGATAAGAAAGTTGAAGTTCATACTAATGATATTTTTACTCTTACTGACAATTATGATGAACTTGGTGATGAATTTCATATAGGACTTACTTATCCATATTTAGCAAAATATGTAAAATGTGGTGATAAAATTTTAGTAGATGATGGGCATGTAGGACTTGAAGTTTTAGAAATTATTGGTGCTAATGTTAAATGCAAAGTTTTAAATGATGGAGTTTTATCAAATCATAAATCTATTAATATACCTAATGTTGTAGTAGATATGCCCTACTTATCTGACAAAGATATTGAAGATGTTTTATTTGGTATAAAAGAAGATGTTGATTATATAGCAGCTTCTTTTGTAAGACGTAAACAGGATGTGTTAGATTTAAGAAAATTACTTAAAGACAATGGTGGAGAATCTATTAAAATAATTTCAAAAATTGAGAACACTGAAGGTGTTAATAATATGGATGAAATCATTGATGTATCTGATGGAATAATGGTAGCTCGTGGTGATTTAGGAGTTGAAATACCTTTTAAATTATTACCTGGTGTTCAAAAAGATATGATATCTAAATGTTTCTTAAAAGGTAAGATAGTTGTAACCGCAACTCAAATGTTAGATTCTATGCAACATCAACCACGACCTACTCGTGCTGAAGTGTCAGATGTAGCTAATGCAATTTATGATAGAACAACTTGTATAATGTTATCAGGCGAAAGTGCTGCAGGAATGTATCCTATAGAAAGTGTATCTACAATGGCAGATATCGCATCATCTACAGAAGAGAATATTAATTATGAAAAAAGATTTGAACAATATAATTTAAATCTAGGTGATGATGTTTTATCTACTATTTGTAATAGTGCTGTAACGGCATCATATCAATTAAATGCAAAAGCAATTGTTTGTGTTACGATAAAAGGTTTAACTGCTCAAATGTTATCTGCATACAAACCAGATTGTCCAATTATAGCAGTTACTGTAGATAAAAAAGCTTATGAACAACTAGGTATCGCATGGAATGTATATCCAGTTAAGGCTGAAATGAAAACATCTACAGATGAATTATTTTTATATGCAGCACAAAAAGCTTCAGAAACAGGACTTGTTAAAAAAGGTGATAAAGTTATAATTATAGGTGGAGCTATAATTGGTTGTGGAATTACAGATACAATGAAAATTCATACAATGAAATAAATTACCTATTCAAGATATAAAATACTTCATAAAATATAGTGTAGCTAAGCTACGAAGGAGTGTTTTATATGGCTTGCCCAAATAGTTCAAATAATAATACATTAAATAATTTAGGATTAGATGAAAATTATATTTGTTGTTGCAATGAAAAGTTCACATTTAATTTAACTTCAGAAGGAAATGGAAGATATGTACTTACTTGTACACCATGCTCAATTCCAACTGCTGTGTTTGATGTAGCTACTATAACTGTTAAACAAAATTCTTGTAATCAAATAGAATATTATCAAGCAGCAATTAATACAGATCCAGTACAAATAATTCAAGATTGTAGTTTAAGAGATTTATTATGTAGATGTATTACTTGTTATTTTAATGATGTATCATTGCCAACCTGCAATAGTTCAAATAGAACAGGTTTTAGCTTATTCTAAATAAAGTTAAAATTAATAGAGATTAGAGGATTAAAATATAAGTCCTCTAATTTTTTATTTGTTTCAAAAAAGACTTAAAATGTTAAAAGAAATAGTGTATAATAATTATATGTAAGCGTTTTCGCTTTATGAAAGGAAAGAAAAGTATGAAAAATAAGAAAGTATTGAAAGTTTTAAGTAGTGCATTATTACTTAGTGCGTCATGCGCAACAATTTCTATATTAGGAGGATGTAAAAAGGATAATACTGGTACAACACCAAATAATCCTTCTTCACAAATAGAATCATCTAGTAAAGGAACAACACCTGTACAAAGTGGTAGTACTACATCTTGTCAAACTACACCAGTAGGTTTGACCTCAACATCAAGTACGCCACAACAAGAATATGTAGTTACTTTTGATGTTGAAGGAGATACAACGACAACTGAAACAAAGAATGGCATGGTTTCTGAACCAGCGACTCCAAGTAAATCAAGCGTGACTGTTAATCATGAAGTAACATCATATATATTTGATGGTTGGTATATAGATACTGAAAAATTTGATTTTAGTACATTAATAACTGAAAATATTACTTTAACAGCTAAATTCATAGAAAATACAACTATTGAAGAAGGTTATGAAGTAATTCAATCATCATGGGTATTAGATGGTACAGGACTAGAAAATGGTACAAATGAAAATGCTATTTCAAATAAAGGATTTACTTTAGATAAAGGAATCTCAACAAGAAGTAGAGCTAAAACATGGAATAAAACTGATTATTCGGATAAAGGTTTTGAAAATATAGATCAATATGCAATGAATGATGGAAAAACATCATTGAGCTTTACATGGTCAGTAAAGCTTGAACAATCAAAAGGTATAACATTTAATGCCATAGGTGATGGAATTTGTAAATTTTATGCGCAAAACGGTAGTAGTAGTGCTGGGGATAGTGTAAATATTCTTATTAAGAATTTGACGGATGGTACAGAAGAAATTATTGCTATTCCAGCTACAATTGCTAGTAATCCAGTTTGCCAAGTGTCTTTTGAAATTCAAGAGGGTAAAGAATACCAAATTTTAAGAAAAGATGGTGGAACAATTGATGTTTATGCAATAGAAACAGATGTGATCGCACCAATCTCTAATGAAGTGGGTGTTAAAATTGTTACAGAAGGTACGAAATCATTCTTTGCAGGAAGTTTGTTTGATACAACTGGATTATGCGTTTCTGCAGTAAAAAACAATGATGCTTTAATTTCGTTAGATTCTAGTGCTTACAAAGTAGAATTATACGATTCAAATGATAATAAAGTAGATACATCATCAACAATTATAACAGCGGGTGAATATACTGTTAAAGTAATTTATAAGGAATTTGATGCGGCTACATATAAGGTTAATTTCTATGCACTTGATGGCATTGTATTAGGATTTAATCAAACTCAACAAGGTGCCAATAATGGTTATAATGGAACATATATTAATCATACACTACAACAAGTATATTCATTAAATGATACGTTTGATGCAGATGGCTTAAGTGTTTATGGAGTTTCTAAAGATGAAATTTTAAAACAAAAATTCGATGTAAATTCTGAATATGTTTCTATTAGTACTATCGATTTTACAACTCCTGGCGAAAAAGAAGTAGTTGTTAAATTAAATCTTAATGGTATAGAAAAACAA
The DNA here is from genome assembly GCA_964524125.1 of uncultured Clostridium sp. Taxonomy (GTDB): domain Bacteria; phylum Bacillota_I; class Bacilli_A; order Acholeplasmatales; family Anaeroplasmataceae; genus CAG-307. The sequence goes on along the minus strand of CAZGBY010000020.1, from coordinate 18,952 downwards.
GAAACATTTAATATTTATGTGGTTGATACAGCAGTATCTAGTGAAAAAGACGGAGATACAATTACAAATGTTAATATTTATGTTAATCCAACTTTTGAAGGAACTATAGGAACTGTAACTAATTTAAGTTTAGTAGGTAAGGAATGTAATACATTTACAACTATTCAACAAGCTTTAGATTATTTAGGTATGCAAGATGGATTGGAGTCTGCAACTAAAACGGTTTACTTAGCTGCGGCTACTTATAATGAAAAGCTAGAAATAACATTACCAGGATTAAAGTTGATAGGTCTTGAAGGTAAAGATAAGACTATTATTGAGTGGGACTCTGTTTATGGTATTGCAGATGAAGGCGGTTATAGTCAAGTTACCGATTCAACTGCAACAGTAGCTGTTAGAAAAGAAGCTTCTAATGTAACAATAAAAGGAGTTACTATTTCTAATTATTATAATCATATTTCTAAATATGATAAAGTTGGATATGGAACTAGTGGAGAAAGAGGCCTTGCACTACTAGTACAATCAGATATGTTTATTATGGAAGATGGTTCGTTACTTGGATGGCAAGATACTTTAGAAACATTTACAGGTAGACAATATTTCAAAAACTGTTATATTTGTGGATGTGTTGACTTTATATTCGGTACAAATAGTACTACTTATTTTGAAAAATGCGAAATTGAAGCTTTACTTGCGAAGCCAAGTAATGCTAAAGATGATAAAGTATGTGCATATGTAACGGCATATAAAGGAATTAATTCTTCTGGTACTACTATTAAATATGGTGCGATATTTAATGAATGTGATTTTACAACAGCTGATGATTTTATTGGTTTAGTTGCTATTGCACGTCCTTGGGCGGACACATCTACTGTTGCAGTTTTAAATTCTACATTTGGTGATAAGTATGTGAATAAAGAATCTACAACAATTGGAACGGGTTTAATTAAAGATAATAATGTTAGTACATTGCAAATCAAATTCTATAATAATACTTATAAATTATCTGGAGAAGCGTTTACTTTAGTAGATGATTTAACAAATGTTGATACAACTTTAACAGCTGAAGAAGCTGCTAATTATGTAGATTTTACTAAGATTTTTGGTACTAGTAATGGAAATGTAAGTTATAATCTTGCATGGAATCCTGAATCTACAGTAATTGCTATCGATAAAAATATTTATTATAATTTTAACGATTCAAAAGAATCTACTGGACAAAATTATACATTTGGTCCTTCTTCAGGAAATAATGAAGATGGAAGGATTCTTAATGGTACTAGTTATACTATACAAGATTTAACCATTGACTGTACATATGGAAACGCTGCGTTTAATGCAAATTCTGGAATGACAAACTTTAAAGAAGGTGTTGTATTAAAGATATCTGTAAAAGCAGGTTCATCAGTTAAGATTAAAGCATATAGCGCTAATTATGCAAACTTCTTAATGAATGGTTATGGAACTTCAACTGATACATTAATTCATTATTTTGCGGCAGATACTGATGTAGAAATAGTTATTACTGGTGATACTTATATTAGTCAAATAGTTGTTAATCCAGAAGCTGAAGAAACAAATTTAACTTTATCTTCAATTTCATTAAGTGGTACACCAGCTAATGATTATAAAGTTGGTGAAGAATTAGATTTATCTAATTTAGTTATAAAAGCCATTTATAGTGATAATTCATATAAGATTGTGGATTCTACTGATTATACAATTGATAGTACTAATGTAAACATTAATGAAGTTGGTACTTATTCAATAAAAGTTTCTTATGCTGATAAAGAAAAAACTTTTGATGTGAAATATGTTTCTGCAATTAGTGACTCTTTTGATGAGGATTCAGTTATTGATTTTTCATCTACTGATGCATTAAATAGTTCTCTTCAAAATGGTAAGATTACATATGCTGAAGGATTTACTTATAATGATCATAGTGATAGTATTCAATTACAAAGCGCAACTTCCTATTTCTCATTTAAGGTAAAAGCTGGAGCATATATTACAGTTACAAGTTTTGGTAGTGGATATGGTTATTTATTAATTAATAATGTTTCCAATAATAGTGATGCAACATATTCTTTTGTAGCTGAGCAAGATATGACAGTGACAATTTCTATAGATTTATCTCAAGGCAATAATAAATCATATTTGAAAAAGATTGAAATACAATATGGTTATATAGCTAAGACTACCGGTTTTAATTTTAAAGGCGGAACATATACTGGTGAAAATGTAATTAATTGTAATTCAATAAATGAAAATGCCTATAAGATAACATCAACTGATTCATGTGTTATTGAAGGGGTTACTTTTGAAGGAGTTAAATCTAATGGAGATGATAATTGGTTAAAAGTTACAGAAACTGGTAAAATTACTTTAAAAGTTATTGGAGCATGTACTTTAAATATTTGTTTCTATAATGGTCAAAATTGTGTTAAAGTTTCTAATAATAATACAGAAGTTTCAACTGATGTTGCTACGGGTGATTATACTACAAAGTATTCATATGAAATTAGTGAAGCTGGAGAAATTCAAATAGAAGCTACTTCATCTGGATATATTGGATATTTTGAAATTGTATATTCTGAATAGTTAATAATATTTAAAATTTATAGAATCATCTAGAAATAGGTGGTTCTTTTCTTATGCTTTTAAAAAATAAAAAAAAGTGGTATTATATAAATAGGTGATATATTATGCTTAATGAAGAATTAAAAGACATAGAGTCATATTTTGAAAATGATTTAGAAATTAATATACAACTTAAAAGTTTTGATGAACTAGAATATAATGAGTCAATTTTAAAAAAATTAGGTTATAAATTTATAAAAAAAGAAAATAGAATATTCTATTATAAAAAAGATAAAACGATAAAATTATCTATTTATAATAATAATTTGACTCTAAATACCATGATGCCTAATTATAATGAATCAATGGTTAATTTAACATCAAGTATTAAGAAATATTATAATAAAGAAATTACTTATCCTACATCAAGTAAATTAGATAAATATTTAAATAAAGATTATAAACATATCTTATTTTTAATTTTAGATGGCTTGGGTCCATATGTCATTGAAAAAAGCCTATCTAAAGGTAATATTTTATATGATAATTTAAAAGAAAAAATAAGCGCTGTTTTTCCACCAACTACAGCATGCGCAATTCCTTGTAGTGCAAGTGGAAAATTGTGTTTGGAAACTGGTTGGTTAGGCTGGCAAAATTATATAAAAGAATTAAATATTAATGTATCATTATTCACAGGATCTAATTATGTTACCGATGAAAATACAGGTCTAAGCATAAGAAATACTTATATGCCTTATGATGATTATTTTTATAATTTAGGTGTTGATGCTAAAGACTTGGAGCCTTCATTTAAACCAGACGGCTTTGATACATTTGAATCTATGATGGACGCGTTTATTGAAAGAACAAAACTAGAACATAAAACTTTTACATATGCATACTGGGCAGAACCAGATAAATCTATGCACCAATATGGTGTATTTGCCAGTGAAACTACATCTACTTTAAAATATTTAAATGATATTTTAGAAGATAAACTAAAAGATATTAATGATGATACTTTAGTAATTATAACTGCAGATCACGGACATCAAGATGTTTTAAATATACCACTTTATAATTACAAAGATTTATATGATATGTTAAATAGGTTGCCATCAAATGAAGGAAGAAGTTTAACATTTAGTGTTAAAGAAGGTAAGAAAGAAGAATTTAAACATTTATTTAATCATTATTTTGATGATTATTTTATCCTTCTTACTAAAGAAGAATTTCTAAACCAAGGCTATCTTGGTGATGTGGTTAAATATGGATATAATAAACGATTAGATGATTTCTTAGGTGATTTTATAGCTATCGCAACTAATGAGTTTTCATTTGACGTAGTATCAAAACCTTATAAGTTTAAATCTGCTCATGCAGGACTTACAAAAAACGAAATGGAAACTCCACTTATAATCATAAAAAAATAATAAATAAATACGCTTTCATAATTCATTTATACAAAAATATGATATAATTGATAAGGTTTTAAAGAAAGAAGGGCTTATTATGGAAATTAGAAATGTCGCAATTATTGCTCACGTTGACCATGGAAAAACTACACTTGTTGACTCCCTTTTAAAGAGTTCTCATACATTTAGAGAAAATCAAGTTGTAGATACTCGTGTAATGGATTCAAACGCTATTGAACGTGAACGAGGTATAACTATTCTTGCAAAGAATACTGCTATTACATATAAGGATGTTAAAATAAATATTTTAGATACTCCAGGACATGCTGACTTTGGTGGAGAAGTTGAACGTATTATGTCAATGGTTGATGGTGTAGTACTTGTAGTAGATGCTTATGAAGGTACAATGCCTCAAACAAGATTCGTACTTAAAAAGGCTTTAGAAGCTGGGCATAAACCAATTGTTGTAATTAATAAAATTGATAAACCAGCTGCTAGACCACTTGAAGTAATTGATGAAGTGTTAATGTTATTAATGGAACTTGGAGCAGATGATTCACAACTTGAATTCCCAATTTGTTATGCATCAGCTATAAATAATACTTGTTCACTTGAAGTTGATCTTTCAACTCAACAACCTTCAATGGCACCACTTTTAGATACAATTATTGAAAATGTTCCATCACCTTCAAGAGATAGTGCATCACCACTTCAATTTCAACCAGCCCTTTTAGATTATAATGATTTCGTTGGTAGAATTGGTATTGGTAGAATTAAAAGAGGTACTGTAAAAAACGGTCAAACAGTTTCTTGTTGTAGACTTGATGGAAGTGTTAAACAATTTAAAATTCAAAAGCTTTACGGATTCCAAGGTCTTGATAGAATTGAACTTGAAGAAGCTTCTGCTGGTGAAATTGTCGCAATCGCAGGTTTAATGGATATTTCTGTTGGTGAAACTGTATGTCTTGTTGGTGAAGAAGAAGCTTTACCACCAATTGATGTTACAGAACCAACACTTCAAATGACTTTTGGTACTAATACTTCACCTTTTTGTGGAAAAGATGGTAAATTAGTTACAGCTTCTAAGATTGAAGATAGACTTATGAGAGAAGTACAAAAAGACGTATCATTAAGAGTTGAACGTCTACCTGGTGCAGAAGAATGGGTTGTAGCTGGTCGCGGAGAACTTCACTTATCAGTATTAATAGAAAATATGAGAAGAGAAGGTTATGAATTCCAAGTATCTCGTCCACATGCTATTTTAAAAGAAATTGATGGAGTTACTTGTGAACCATATGAAGAAGTAGTAATTGATGCTCCTCAAGATTCAATTGGTTCAGTAATTGAAATATTAGGTAATCGTCGTGGTATTATGCAACATATGGAAAATACATCAGAAGGACAAGCTAGAGTTATCTATGAAATACCTTCTCGTGGATTAATTGGATTTAATACTGATTTTATGACTGTTACTAAAGGTTATGGAATTATGTCTCACTCATTTATAGATTACCGTCCTATGGAAACTTTAAATGTTGCAAAACGTTCATTTGGTGTACTTGTATCTATGGCTCAAGGACAATCAACAGCTTATGCTTTAGGACAACTTGAAGATAGAGGACAAATGTTTATTGAACCAGGTGAAGAAATCTACGAAGGTATGATTGTAGGTCAAACAGGCCGTGATATGGATATGGCTGTCAACGTAGTTAAGGCTAAACAACAAACAAATACTCGTTCATCTAATAAGGATATGACAGTTGTACTTAAACGTCCTATTATTATGACACAAGAACAATGCCTTGAATTCATTAACGATGATGAACTTGTAGAAATTACTCCAAATCATATTAGACTTCGTAAGAAAATCTTGGATACAACAGAACGTAAGAAATATGATGCTCGTCAAAAAGAGGATAAATAATAACTAAATATCAACTAAAATAAAACTACAAGACCGAAATCTTGTAGTTTTTAGTATTTATTTAGTTGTTAAAATTCTCTTAACTAATTTAACAATACGCTCCATTTGAGTAATATCAGCATATTCATGAACACCATGACAATTATGTCCACCAGTACCAATATTAGGAGTACAAATTCCCATATAAGTTAATCTAGCACCATCTGTACCACCACGTGTAGGAACTACTTTAACTTCAATGCCTTCTTCACGATAAGCTTTTAAAGCTTTATCAACTGAGCGTTTATCATTATCAATGATTTCTTTCATATTTCTATAAGAATCTACAATATCAAGTAAACAAGTACCTTCACCATATTTTTTATTAATGAAAGAATACGCATTTACAAAGTCTTGTTTTTGTCCTTTAAATTTTAATGCATCATGATTTCTAATAATATAATTTAATTCAGCAAAAGTAGTATTACCCTTCATATCAGTTAAGTGATTAAATCCTTCATATCCATCAGTAAATTCAGGAGCTTCAGCATAAGGAATTAAACTTGCAAATTCCATTGCGATTTTAGCTGCGTTTTTCATAACATTTTTAGCTTGACCTGGATGAATATCAAATCCTGTAATTTTCACATTAGCAGAAGCTGCATTGAAGTTTTCATATGAAAATTCATTATATTCTTCACCATCAATTGTGTATGCATAATCTACTGGGAATTTTGTTGTATCAAATGATAAAATACCAGTACCAATTTCTTCATCAGGAGTAAATGATACATAAATATCACCATGCTCTAAATTATTCTTGATAATATCTTCAAGTACTGTCATTATTACAGCTATTCCACCCTTATCATCACAACCTAGTACAGTATCTCCTGAAGTTGTAACTAAAGTATGACCTACTTCATTTTTTAAGTCTTTAAATTGTTCAGGATCTAAACTTACATGTTTATTAAGCTTAATTTTCTTACCATCATAGTTTTCTATAACTTTAGGACAAACATTTGTTCCACTAACATCAGGTATAGTATCTAAATGGGCAAGAAGACCAATTGTATCAAAACCATCAGCGTTTTTATTAAGTTTAGCATATAAAATACAATTATCATCTAATGTAACACTAAGTCCTAAATTTTCAAGTTCAGCTTTAAGTAAATTTGCTAAATCAAATTGTTTTTGTGTTGAAGGTGTAAGACCAGTTGTATCATCTGACATTGTGTCAATTTTAACATAATTTAAAAATCTTTCTAAAAGTTCCATTTTAATCATTCCTTTCTAAATTTCCCCCAAAAAATATTATACAATAAAATAAATAATATTTCTAGCAATTATTAATACTTTCAAGTATAATAATATTAATGAAGTAATTTAATATAGTAATTTTTCGAAACTTAAATAAACTTAAAAATAAATTGCTAAAAAATTAAATTATAATGAATAAAAACAAATTTAAAGAAAAGGGTGATAATATGAATAGACATTATAAAATGTCAGTTGCACTTGATGTAGATGACTTATTAATCGAGTGTATTCCATACGCTATTAAATTAGCAAACGAAAAATATAAATTTGATCCACCTATTACAATTCATGAAGTAAATCGTTGGGGTCATTTAGGTAGTAGAGCAGATGTGATTTTTGATTATTTTAATGATCCAGAGTTCTATGAAAAACAACCAGTAATTGAAGGAGCTAAAGAATTTGTAAAGAAACTTACTGAAATTGCAGAAGTATTTATTTCAACATCTATACCTCCTGAATTTATGGGAATTAGAGCTAAAAGATTAATGAAAGAATTCCCAGAAATACCAGTTGGTAATATTTACATGGGTTCTCGTAAGGATAAGATTAATGTAGATGTTTTATTTGATGATGGTATGCATAATGTATTTAAATCAAATGCTAAATATCCTATCTTAATGCGTAGACCTTGGAATCAAAATGCTACAGGAATGTTATCAGTTAATAACTATGATGAATTTTTAAAATTATTAGAAGTTATTATTAAATCTAATTCTTCATTAGAAGATCCGGTAACTTGCCATCCATGTATTGTATGTTTAGTTGGACCATCAGGTTCTGGCAAAACAAAGGTTGCAAGTAAATTAATTAAACTTACAGATAAGCTTGAAAAACTTCAATCTTATACTACAAAAGACCCAACAAGTTTAAAAGAAAACGATTGGTATAATTATGTATCAGGAGAAGATTTCAGAAAGATGTTAGATAATAATGAACTTTTTGAATCTACAATGTATGCTGGTCATGGTTTTGGTTCTAAAAAACAAGATGTTATTAACATTTTAAATAGTGGTAAGAACGTTTTAACTACAATGGATATTTGTGGTGCAATGGCCCTTAAATGTCATTTTGATAATGTTGTGACTATCTATATTAAACGAGATAGAAGAACATTAATTGAATCAATTTTGAAGAAACAATCAACTATTGAAGATAAAACAAATCGTATTATTTCAATAGATGCAGAAAAGAGTAATATTCCACTTTGTGATTATGTTGTATATAATACTTCATACGATGAAGCCGCAAATGAAATATTAGAAATTTTAAAGTTAAAGTAGGAGTTTATTATGCAATTTGGATATCATAAAGGATTTGGTTTTGGTATTATAAGTCAAACAAATAATGATTTTTTAAATATGGAATTTAAAATTGGACAAAAGAATATTATAAGAACGTTCATAGAACTTATTCCTCAAGATTTAACTAATAATTTGATTGATATGTCATATAAATCAAATTATACTGAATCAGAATTAAATAATGCAAAAACTATATCTTTTAATAAAGTCCAATTTAATGAAAAAAGTAATACTTTTACATTAATAGATCAGTATGATAATACTATAAATGTAGAGTATAACAATGGTAATTTTACTACTATTTGTAGTTGCTTTGATACATTTAATTGTATTCATGGATTAGCAGCATTAGTTTATTTATCTTCTTATTTTAATGATATACAACAAGGCTATATTCAATCAAAAAATATAAATGAATATTTTAATCAAAAAATGAATTATCTGCAAATTAAAGAATTATTAGATAAAATCAAAGATAATAATGATTTATTAACGGATGTTATCAATAAATGTAATTCACAAAATCAAGATAATTTTATTAAAGCTTTATGTTTGTGTAACGAGTCATATGAATTTGCTAATACTTATTTAAATAAATCAAATTTAAGAACTAAGAGAGATTTATTTAATAATTTTGTTAGAAAATATGAGTTTAACAACTATAATTATAGACTAGTGACAAATCTTGTTGATGGTAACAAACAAAGATTAATATCTATTAGTAATTTCAATAATAAAGTAGATGGTTTACTTTATGCTTTATATAATAACGAATTTGATGAAATTATTAAACATTGTATTCAAAATGACTTGACAGATGGAGAAAAAAATTTATTTAAACAAATATATAAAAAGCTTCTAAATGATTATGATTATTCTAATATTAATTTTTATAGTCTAAAATTTAAAAATAAAGAAATTTTAAATATGATATATCCTCATCTTGATAAAATTACTAAAGAATTTATAGATGAAAAATTTTCTAAATCAGATAAAAGTGATGTCTTAGACTTAATTGTAGAGTTTTTTGATTTTTATCAAAACTATTATAAAATGCAAATACTAGAAAAAATAAAAGCTCTTGAAAGTAATGAGCCACTACTCAAGGCTTTAGAAGGAAGTATGCGTTTTAATCTATTTTCCGAAAAAATGGACGGTATAATTGAACCTGATGATCCAAATGAATTAGAAAACGATGATTTTATAAAAGATTTATTCGAATATTTTAGACCAATGGTCAAAGTTGACATAAATGATAATAAAGAAATTGAAGTTAGATATTATTTATTATTTCCAGATAATCAAATAGCTCTTAAAGCTATAAGAACTGTTTTTGTTGAAAATGATATTATTCAATATGACGATGAAATAGAATTTAGAGTAAATTGCTTCGCTGGGAATAATTATATAAGATTTTGTGATGTTTGCGATTGTGAAACTGAAGAACTTGCATTCTTCTCATATTGTGATAATGTATATAAAAATCAAATAGAAACTCTAATAATAAGACGTCGTGATGAATTAGAAGCTAAACTAAAAAAAGAAAGACTTAGCAAAATTAATGGACTAATAGATGAATTTAGTCTAAATAATAATGAATATAAAGTAAATGAAAATATAAAAGCAAAACTAGAAGTTTATTTTGAGTTTGGATATAGTGATATAAGAGTTGAATTTAAAATCGGTACAAATAAAATGTACGTCGTAAAAAACATGCGTGATTTTTTAATACGTTTTATTAATAATGAATATTATAAATATGGAAAAACATTTTCATTCACTCATAATATAAATCAATTAGAAAAGCCATATGATGAAATTATTAAATCATTGTTATTAGTTGGTAAAGCCGAGTATTCATCAAGAGATATATCAATTTCTCCTACATTATTTAATCACATGCTTGAACTTCTAAAAGGAACTTATATTTATTTAGATAATCATTTATATTATCTAGATTTATCTGAAAAGACATTGAAAACTGAAATAGATGATCATATGATTTTAAATTTAAATATAACAAAAGATCAATCATTAATAGAAATTTTTAATACAATTTATATACTAGATGATAAGAATAGTGTTATATATAAGTTAAAAAATGATACTAGATATAAGAACTTTATAAAATTTGCTCGTGAAGCAAATGGTACAGATTTAAGTGAAGTAATTGAAAAGTTTAATGATGAAATATATCCTTATGCTAATAAATATTTAGAAGTATCACCAATGGTTTCATCTAAGTTTAAACTATCTGATTTAGAAATAATTTCTTATTTTGATATTGATAATACAAAAAAGAAGTTAACAGTTAAAGAAGAATATAAGCGTGATAATATATCTATTTTTAAATCGGATTTTAAAAATCAAGATACAAGAAAATATGATGAATATTTAATGTATCTAGAGTCACTTGGATTCTATGAAGGTAAAATAGAAGACGAAGATAAAATATTTGAATTTTTAAATATGGATTTTTCTCATCTTAAAGAACTTTGTAGTGTTTACTTATCAGAAAGTATACAATCTCATCAAGTAATGACATTCCAATCTCCTCAAATAAAAATACATTATAATAGTGGAATTATGGAATGCCTATTTGAAGAATCGGTATATTCAAATGAAGAACTAGCTCAAATTTATGATGCTATGAAACTTAGAAAGAAATATATTCGTTTGAAAGATAATCGAATTGTAGATATTCAAGATTATTATGAATTTTCTGATATAGTAGATGATCTTCATATAAATAAGAAAAATATGCTTGAATCTACACAACTTCCTATCTATCAAGCTTTACAAGCTTATGCACATAAAGATATGATTGAAATAGATGATTATCTTAAGAAGATGATAGATGAACTTACTAATTTTAAAAATTCTAAATTTGAATTACCTAATGTTAATGCAGTACTTAGAGGGTATCAAAAAGAAGGATTTAATTGGTTATATATTTTATCTAAATATCATATGGGTGGAATATTAGCTGATGATATGGGTCTAGGTAAAACATTACAAATGATAACATTAATTGCAGCTACAAGTGATGAAATGCCTTCTTTAATTGTATGTCCTAAGAGCTTAACTTTTAACTGGAAAATGGAATTTGAAAAATTCTATTTAAATGGCATTGATGTATATCAAATAAATGGTAGTAGTTCTCAAAGAGAAGATACTATATCAAAAATTGATAATAATAAAAGAGCTGTTTATATAACTTCTTATGATTCTTTAAGAAATGATATTGATTTATATAAAAATATAGTTTTTAAATATATTATACTAGATGAAGCTCAATATATTAAAAATGTAACTGCTGGAAAATCTTTAGCTGTAAAACAACTTAAAGGTGATGTTAAATATGCACTTACAGGTACACCTATTGAAAATAATGTAATTGACTTATGGAGTATATTTGATTTTATTATGCCTGGTTATTTTGAAGATTTAAAGGTATTTAGAGTGAAATATAATTCAAATGAAAATTATGTATCTCATATAGCTAAAAAAGCATCTGCATTTATTTTAAGAAGAACAAAGAAAAATGTACTTAAGGATTTACCTCCTAAATTTGAAACTATTGTTCAAGCATCAATGACGCCATCACAAAGAAAGTTGTATGATGCGCAAATGGTTAGGGCAAGAAATTCTTTAATGGCTGGTGCTAGAGCATTTGATATGTTGCCAGTACTTACAAGATTAAGACAACTTTGTGTTGACCCACGTACATTTGTAGATGAATATGATGGAGAAGGTGGAAAGATTACTCTTTTAAGAGAATTAATTCCTAACTATATAAATGATGGCCATAAAATTTTAATATTCTCTCAATATGTTAAAGTTCTTAAGTTAATAGAAGATATTTTAAATGATATGGGTTTAAGATATTATTTAATTACTGGTGATACTAAAGCGGAAGATAGAATAGAATATTCTAATAGATTTAATGCATCTGATGAAGTTAAAGTATTCTTAGTATCTTTAAAAGCTGGTGGTACTGGACTTAATTTAGTAGGAGCTGATGTAGTTATTCATACTGACCCTTGGTGGAATCAAGCTGTTGAAGATCAAGCTTCTGATAGAGCTTATCGTATTGGTCAAAAGAAAAACGTTGAAGTAGTTAAACTTATTTGTGAAAATTCGATTGAACAAAGAGTTGTAGAACTTCAAAATATGAAACGTGATATTATTGATAAAGTAATATCTAATGATGAATCTTCTGTTATAAATGCATCTTTAGAAGATATTCACTTTGTACTAAAAGAATAAACATAAATTAAATATTAAATAGGTAAGTGCATACTTACCTTTTTAGTTTTTACATATTATATATTGGTTAAGTATTTACTTAACTATGGGGTTGATAGGATGATTGTAAAAAAATATGGTGGGTCTTCGCTTGCAAATGAATTATTAATTAAAAAGGTGGCTAAAGATATAATCAAAACTAAAGAAAAACAAGTTGTAGTTGTATCTGCACCTTATGGTATGACTAATAAGTTACTTTCTACAATTAAAAGAATAGATATAAATGCGACTAAAAGAGAAATTGATCAAATGATAGTAACTGGAGAAATGATAAATGCATCCTTACTTTCTGTGGCAATTAATGCACTTGGAGTGAAATCTACATCTCGGAATGCATTTTCTTTAGGTATTTATTCTGATAATAATTATTTAGATGGAAAAATTAATTATATAGATAAAGATAACATTTTAAAACTATTTGAAGAGTATGATGTTATAGTTGTAACAGGATTTCAAGGATGTAATAATAATGATTTTGTATCACTTGGTAGAGGTGGTTCCGATACAACTGCATTAGTAATTGCTAGTGTATTTAATACTAAATGTATTATTTATACAGATGTAGAAGGAGTATATACTATAGACCCTAAATATAGTGATAATTATAAAAAACTTCAAAACATTAATAGTTTAAATATGTTAGATTTATCTTTATGTGGTAGTAAGGTCTTATCTTCGAAGTCGGCAAATATTTTAAATAAATATAATGTTTCGACAAAAATTATAAAATCATTAAGTAACAATGGTACAAAAATAGAATATATTGAAGAATATGGTCCAAAAGCAATTTCAACAATAAATTTAACTTTAAAAGAAAGTAATGATATATTTATTAGAGTTAATAATAAGTCGTTTTACAAAGATGTTTTAGGAAAATATAGTGCAGTTTGTATAGTTGGTGAATTTATGTTAAAAACAGAGTTTTATAAGGAAATAGAAAAAATATTAAAAAAACATAAAATATTTAAGAAATATTTATTATTTAAAGAGAATTTATTTATAATAATTGTAAATAAAAATAAGAATAAGTTAATATATGAAGATATTTTAGATTTAATAAATAAATAATTTATAAACAACATGAATCTTCAAATAAATATACACAAAATGTAAACAATCATAAAAGTAGAAAAAATATATTTCTACTTGATATTTAAAAAATAATAACATATAATATAAATGAAGGAAGCCTATATAACAGGCTACTCCAAATGAAATTTTTCAATTTAGAGAAAGCACCGTTTGCGGCGGTGTTTTTAATTTCTCTAAATTGAGCAATTACTTCCTATTGCGGAAATAACTGCGAATTGACTTTTCAATTCTTTCAAGTATATCAACTACTATTGTAGCTAAAATATTTGTAAGAACTGCTAAAATAAATTCTTTTATCAAGATAGATATCTCCTTTACTTCCTAATATAAAATGTTGAGAATGCTTGAGAGATACCATAGTAAAATTTGAAAAATAATACATAGGCATCACCTCCAATATAAAGGAGCAGCACCGTCTAATAGACTTCCTATGAATATTGTAACATGAGAGTTTGTTTAATGCAAATGAGTGACAGATGTTTTTATTATATAAACTATGCTATTGGATGATTTAATTTTTGATTCTATAAATTTGTATTAATAAATAATTAATAAAACAAGGATTTTTATTATGTTATAACTAAACTAATAACATAAAATTACAACATCCTTGTTTTTTATTGAAAAAAAACATAAAAATGGGTATAATAAAAATTGGAATTTAAGGAGGATATTATTATGTCTTTAAACAAAAAACAAAGAATGGCTATTGATGGTAATTATGCGGCCGCATATGTATCATACGCATTTACTGAAGTAGCTGGAATTTACCCAATCACTCCATCTACTCCTATGGCTGAGTATGTAGATGAATGGGCATCACAAGGAAAAAAGAATTTATTTGGAATGCCAGTAAAAATTGTTGAAATGCAATCTGAAGCTGGAGCTGCTGGTACTGTTCATGGTTCACTTGAAGCTGGAGCTTTAACTACTACATATACTGCATCACAAGGTTTACTTTTGAAAATTCCAAACATGTATAAAATAGCAGGTGAATGTCTACCTGGTGTTATTCACGTAGCTGCTAGAAGTTTAGCTGCTCAATCACTTGCAATATTTGGTGATCATCAAGATGTTATGGCATGTCGTCAAACTGGTTTTGCAATGTTATGTTCTAACTCAGTACAAGAAGTTATGGATTTAGGTGGTATTGCTCATTTAAGTGCTATTTCATCATCTATTCCTTTTTTACATTTCTTTGATGGATTTAGGACATCTCATGAAGTTAATACTATAGAGGCTATAGATTATGAAGTGTTTGATAGACTTTTAGATAAAGAAGCGGTTAAACGTTTTAGAGATAATGCACTTAACCCAACTCATCCTAAAATTAGAGGAACTGCGCAAAACGATGACGTTTATATGCAAACTCGTGAGCTTCAAGCTAAACAATATAAAGATGTTCCTGATATTGTAGCTGGTTATATGAATGAGATTTCAAAGGTTACTGGTCGTAATTATGCACCATTTGTATATTATGGTGATAAAGACGCAACTGATGTAATTATTGCAATGGGTTCAGTATGTCAAACTGCTCGTGAAGTAGTTGATTTTAAAGTATCTAAGGGAGAAAAAGTAGGTTTACTTGAAGTACATCTATACCGTCCATTTAGTTCTAAATATTTCTTTGATGTAATGCCTAAGAGTGTTAAAAGAATTGCAGTTTTAGATAGAACAATCGAACAAGGTTCACTTGGAGAACCTCTTTACTTAGATGTTAAATCTTTATATTATGATAAAGAAGTAAGACCATTAATTATTGGTGGACGTTATGGACTTTCTTCTAAAGATACAACTCCAGATTTGATTAATGCTGTTTATGAAAATTTAGCAGGTGAAGCTAAGAATAACTTTACTGTGGGTATTATTGATGATATCGATAATTCTAATGTAGAAGTTAAAAATCATATTGATACAGCAGACTCTTCAGCTACAGAATTATTATTCTTTGGTTTAGGTTCAGATGGTACTGTTGGTGCTTGTAAGAATATATCTAAGATAATTGGTGATTATACTGATTATTATTCTCAAAGTTATGCAGCATATGACTCTAAGAAGAGTGGTGGTTCTACACGTTTACACTTACGTTTTTCTAAGAACCCTATTAGATCAACTTATTTAGTTAATCAACCACACTTTGTGTCTTGTTCACTTGATGCATACTTAAATAAATTTGAAATGATTAAAGGTCTTAGAGATGGTGGAGTATTCTTATTAAATACTACAGTCTCTAAAGATAATATTGAAAATTTACTTCCTAATAGTTATAAAATTCAACTTGCAAAGAAAAAAGCAAAGCTTTATATCATAGACGCAACTCATGCGGCATTAGAATGTGGATTTAGACCAGGTCTTGGTGTAAATACAATTATGCAATCTGCATTCTTTAAATTAAATCCTCAAATTATGTCATATGAAGAAGCTAAATCTCATATGAAAGAATTCGCTAAAAAGACTTATGCTAAAAAGGGTCAAGAACTTGTTGATATGAACTGCAAGGCAGTTGATATGGGTGAAAGTAGAATTGTAGAAGTTGAAGTTAAAGAATCTTGGGCTAATTTAAATGCTGAAGAAAAGAAAGAAGACTTAACACGTCCTCACTTTGTAAGAAAGATTGCAGATCCTATTGCAAGACTTGAAGGGGATAATCTTCCACTATCAGTATTTAAAGATAGAGCAGATTGTTCTATGCCATCTGGTACTGCATCATACGAAAAACGTGGAGTTGCTTCTTTGGTACCATTATGGGATAGTGAAAAATGTATTCAATGTAATCAATGTGCATTTGTATGTTCGCACGCTGCTATAAGACCATTCTTAGTTAATGAAGACGAAGCTTTAAATGCTCCAGAAGGAGTTAATTATCTAAAGGCGAATGGTAAAGGACTTGAAGAAGTTAAATTTACTATGGTAATTTCACCTCTTGATTGTACAGGTTGTGGAGTTTGTACAACTGTATGTCCTAGAGATTGTCTACATATGGATTCTATCAAGAAATCATTAGCTTCAAAAGAAGACCAAAAGGCTAAATATTTCTTTGATAATGTATCATATAAATCAGAACTTGTTGGTAAGAATAATGCTAAGAATGTAGGATTTGCAAAACCATTATTTGAATTTTCAGGAGCTTGTGCAGGATGTGGTGAAACTCCTTATGTAAAAGCGGTAAGCCAATTATTTGGTAATCGTATGATGGTTGCGAACGCAACTGGTTGTACATCTATTTATTCTGGTTCTTATCCATCAAGTCCATATACAGTAAACAAGAATGGACATGGTCCAGCTTGGGCTAATTCATTATTTGAAGATAATGCTGAATTTGGATTTGGTATGAGAGTTGCATATGAAACTATGCGTGACAGACTTCAAAATATCATTGTAGATAATCTTAATTCTATGTCTGAAGAAGAATTGAGTCTTGCAAATAGTTGGTTAGAAAATAGAGATAATGGTGATATTACTGAAGAACTAGAACCTAAAATGGTTGAAGTATTTAGTAAAAATGATGCACAATATGCTAAAGATATTATTTCTTTAAAACAATACTTTATTAAAGCATCTCAATGGATTATTGGTGGAGACGGATGGGCTTATGATATTGGATTTGGTGGACTTGATCATGTTATAGCTAATAACGAAGATGTAAATATTTTAGTTGTAGATACAGAAGTATATTCTAATACAGGTGGTCAATCATCTAAGTCGAGTAGAACTGGTTCAATTGCTAAATTTACTGCATCAGGTAAACGTCAAATGAAAAAAGACTTAGCGTCTATTGCAATGAGTTATGGTCATGTATATGTAGCTACAGTATGTCATGGTGCTAACCAAAATCAAGTAATTAAAGCATTAAAAGAAGCGGAAGCTTATAAAGGACCATCTATCGTAATTTGTTACGCTCCATGTATCGCTCATAATATTAAGGGTGGACTTGCTCGTACACAATTAGAAGCTAAATTAGCTACAGAATGTGGATATTTCCCAACATTCAGATTTAATCCAGATTTAGCTAAAGAAGGAAAGAATCCGTTTGTTATGGACTCTAAAGAACCTGATTGGTCTAAATATAATGATTTCTTAATGAATGAAGGTCGTTATTCTCAACTTCAAAAGATTAATCCAGAAAAAGCAACTAAATTACTTGAAGATAATTTGAATGGTGCTAAGAAACGTTATGAAAACTATATGACTCGTTTAAATGATCCAAAGTATCAAAATAATTAATAATAAATTATAATATCTCTTGGACTACCAAGAGATATTATTTTAGAAAGGATATAATATGAATGATTTAATAATAGGAGCTCATTTATCAATTTCAAAAGGATTTTTAGCCACAGCTAAAAGAGCTTTAAGTCTAAACGCAAATACTTTTCAATACTTTTCAAGAAACCCACGTGGTGGAGCTAAAAGAGCACTTGATCTTAATGATATAAATGCATATTTAGAATTTGCAAAAGAAAATTCTTTTGGTACTCTTTTATGTCATGCCCCATATACTTTAAATGCTTGTAGTAGCGATGAGAGTATTAGAAAATTTGCAATTAAAGTATTTGAAGAAGATTTAAAAGATATAAGTCATTTTCCAAATGCTTTATATAATTTTCATCCTGGTTCTCATGTCGGTCAGGGAGAAGATATTGGTATAAATTATACTATTGAAGCTTTAAATAAAGTTATGACACATGACATGACAACGACTATTTTATTAGAAACTATGTCTGGTAAGGGTTCTGAAATAGGTATTACATTTGAACAACTTAAAAAAATTATTGATGGTGTAGAATGTAATGAACATTTAGGTGTATGTTTAGATACATGCCATGTTTATAGTGCTGGATATGATATTGTAAATAATTTGGATGGCGTACTTGAAGAATTTGATAGAATCATAGGCCTAGATAAATTAAAAGCGATTCATTTAAACGATTCTATGATGCCATATGATTCTCATAAGGATAGACATGAAAAAATAGGTCAAGGAACTATCGGTGAGAATGCGATTATAAATATTATTAATCATCCTAAACTTC
>CAZGBY010000019.1:0-26839 GCA_964524125.1 uncultured Clostridium sp. | reverse complement strand
ATTGTAGATTCATTTACATAAACATCTAAATCAATTGGTTCAATTACAAATGTTGAAACTTTAGAGTATCCTCTTCTTCCGAAAGACTTTTTACTAACAACTCTAATATCATATTCACCAACAACTTTTGGCGTAATTCTTGTCCATTCATTCTTTCCTTTTGCACTATATTCATAATAAACTCTAGAAAATAATGCACTAGATTGTGGTTCTATTATTTCACCATAATTATATTTAAAAGATAATTCTAAATCACTTGTAATAATACCTTTTGTTGATATAACAAAAGTAATAAAACAAAATATCATACTAAATAAAATTATAATAGGTATCTTAAATTTTAAAATTTTATTTTTAATACATGCAAGTTTCTTTACTTGTTCAACATAGCTATCATAAAGCATTTAAAATCATCTCCTTTCATTCATTAATCTTCAGGGAATATTATATATATTGAATAAAGATTAGTTACATTATATTTAACTCCATCAATTTCTTTATAAATTTCATAGTTAAGCGTAGATTCGGCTGGAGTTGTTCCACTTGCTGGAGTATATGTCAACTCTAACATTTCAAATTTATCTTCATTATATATACCATCAACATAATAAATTAGATCACTTAAATTATATGTTACAGTATCATCACCATAAATATCAATTAAACTACCATCACTTAAGTCTAAAGTAATAGTTTTAGCAGCTTTAATACTTAAAGTACCATAACTAACATTTAATAAATAAGAATCTGTTATATCATTTGCGTATAAACCATTTCCATCTTTAATAATGAATTTAACTTCATTAGTTGAAATATTTCCAACATTATTAATAAATGGTACAGATTCAATGTAAATATAATGTCCTGGCTCAAGTCCAGAATGAGTAAGTTCACTATTTAAAATCCTTCCATCATACGTATCTACATCTATACTATTAGTAGAAACATCTAGTATATATTTATAAATTTGTAAAGTATTAGTTTTATAAGTGATCTTATAACTATCAGTAACTTCATACTCGCCATAATATAATTTAAAACTATCAATTTCTAAAGTATACTTTCCAATATCAGTTGAATCACCATTTTCTTTTGCAATTACAGTAGCTTTATATGTAAGACCATGTTCATTAACTAATTGGTCAATACCTGATAATTCGGCTTTTCCATCTTCTAAGTCTTGATTATATTGATTTACGTAATCATCTACAGTAGTAATACCATCATATTTATATGCTAAGAATTTTGGTGCAATTCCATATCCATATTTGTCTTCAGCTCCCGGAGAAGCTTTAACTGTTAAAGTTCCATATGAATAGTGGAATAAATAATTTGAAGTAACATCGTTTCCAAAAGAATCTTCAACTAAGAAAATTGCTTTATTTTCAATTGTACCTATACCTTCTAATGATACAAATTCACCGATTAATTTATGATTTTCAAGTAAAGTACCAGAATTAGAAAATGAAGTATATTGAAGTGGTTCTTTTTGCAAAATCGCAGTCTTTGACCCTGTTGCAATAGAAACAACACGACGATTAATTATAATCTTACATCCTTTTTTAAATTCAATATTATATGCAGAAGTTATATCTATTTCTTGATTACCTTGTTTTTCTATAACTTGTAAATATATATCATCTTTAGTTATTAGATAAGTACCAACTTCTTTATTATTTAAACCTCTATAAATAAGTTTAAATATATGATTTGAATCACTATAAGATACTGTTTTTATATAATCAGAAGAACTTATTTCAGTACCTGGTTCAAAATAGTTTTCATCATCATATATCTTTTCATGGTCTATTAAAGAAATTGAAACGTTGATTTTTCTAACTTTTAAAGTTCCATATTGATATTCAATATTATAATTGTTTGTTACATTTTCTTGAGTATTTATATCCCTAATAGTAAAATCAATTAAATTATTTTTTTCGCCTTCTTCTTTAATTTCAGATGTGCATCTGTTATGAGAACCAGAATGATTTTCTAATAAATAACCAGATGTAATACTAAAGCCATCAGGGTCTTCTTTAAATGTAAGAATCTCTCCATCATAATATTTTTCAGCACTTTTTGTTGTTACAACTATATTTCTTTGTTTTATATTTAAAATATAATTATTATATGATATATCAAAATTAGATGATAAATCTTTTATAGATTCATTAGATAATTCATTATTATTTCGATATATATAAACACTTAATGGTGTTAAATCTAAAGAACCTACATTTGTTATATTAGATACATTATCAAACTCAAATTCAATAGAAAACTTATCTTCATCAAGATTTGCTACTTGAAAATTAATTTCTTCCCAACCATGAGATTTTCCATCATAAGTAAGGTCTTCAATACCCATATCAACAACAATCTTTTTCTTATTTATTATAATATTACCAAGTTCATATTGAATATCATAATTATTTAAATTAGATTTATTGTCTATATTTATGATATCAAAATCTTTGTAATCATCTTCAGTTAAAGCATGCGTACCAGCATTCTTATAATTAAAATCAACTTTTTCATATACAATATTATCTCCATCTATTAATAAAGCTTCATTGTATATCAAATCCGGAATTACACAGTATTCATCATCATATTCTTTAATATAATTTTCACAGCTTATTTTAAGTTCAATTGGATTAATAACAATCAATCCAAATTGTACTGATTCTTCTTTAATAATATAATTTGAAGTTTTATGTCCTTCATATAACACTTCATAATTACAACTATTTGTGTATGAACCAGCATCAACATAAGATTTAAAATCTTCACATTTTATTTCGTATCCATCAATTAATCTTACATTATTTGTAATTTCAAATTCTTCACTAAGAACTTCTTTACCATCATATATTTTATTAATAGAGCCAGTCCTTAAACAAATGTATTGGCTTTCAATTTCAATTTTTCCATATTCATATGATACTTCATAATCTGAAGTAACATCATTACCATATTCATCAATAATAGTTGCGTTAAACATATATTGTTGTGTACCAACATTTATAATTGTAGGATCTGCTTCATATACAATTTTATGAGATGAATTTAACAATCTACCTTCAAATGTAAAATCTTTTGAAGTATCCGGAGTATAAGGATTTCCATCAAATGTTTTTTTTACATTTGATGAGAAAAATTTTATTGTTTTACGTTCAATAGTTAACGTACCATAATCGAATGTAATTCCATAATTAGTTGTAACATCTTGCCCCTGTTCATTATAAATAGCAGCTTGGCAAATATTTGGTGTTTCTCCTATTTCAGTAATAGAACCATATACATTAACATTAACTGTATGATTCTTTAGTACATTCCCCTTTGTAATATACCAATCATCTGAAGATAATTCTTTACCATCATAGGCTTTAGATGCAGATGATGTGGAAATAGTTATTTCTCTTTTTGAAACACTTAGAACTCCTGGATTTATTTTTAATTCATATTCATCTGTAACATCATAATTATTTGAGTCTAAAATAGAAACTGAAACTTCATTTGCGATTTGTCCAACATTAGTTATTGATTTTAAGAACTTAATATCAATAGTATGTCCTTTGTGCAGACTTCCTTTTGTAATTTCATAATTATGTGAGGAAAGTTCTTCACCGTTATATTCTATTGACTCAGATGATGATGTAATTTCTAAAGTATTTACATTTGAATTAATTACACCAGTAAACATTAATATAAAATATACACATATCATTACGGCTATTGATATACATATAGTACCAAGCATAATAACTTTACGTTTTCTCTTAATCACAGTTTCACCTCCTATTTTAAGAATTTCTTACTATTTTATTAATTATATCTATTGATTCTTTCATATTATCAGAACCAAATAGTTCTTCTATAAAGTTTAGCAAATTATCAGCTTCACTTCTTACATAGATTGGATTTTGGCTTTCTAATTTTCTAAATATCTTTCTTGCTAATATATCATCTAAAGCATCCAGCTCTTCTCCACCACAACATAAATAAATTGGAATGTATTGCCTTATTTGTTTCATAATACGATTACCAAATGTTAGATGGAATTTATCGATTAGATATTCATCTAGTTTTTCAAGCTTTAATAAAGTCCTTTTACTTATACTATATGTTTCCATTGCATATGAAAATAAATCATCTAAATCATTATAGTTTAAGTAAATACCATCAGTTTCTTCACCTTCAAAAGGTTCTGATTTATAATCTAAATTAATAATCATTGCACGGTCATAAACTTTATCAGAAATTGCAAATGTTGAATCATCGTTATTAGCCGTACCTATAAAATACATGTTTACAGGAAGTTTTAATCTTCCTTCTTCAAGTAATTTAGGATCAGTAGGCCATACATCTGATACTACATCTAAGTATCTGGATTCAGGATTTGGAAGTTCTAGTAAAGATAAAAATTCTGCAAAGTAATATTCAATACGAGCAATATTCATTTCATCTAATACTGTTATATATACATCTTTTTTTATATTAGCTTCATATAGTTTTTCTAAGAAAGTTGTTTCATTAAACTTTTTAGTAAATTCATTATAATAACCAATTAAATCTGTTCTTTCTTTCCACATAGGTTGAATAGGTATAACAACTGTTTTATTATTTATATACTCACCAAATGCGTAGGCTAGTGATGTTTTACCGGTACCTGACATACCTTGTAAAATTAAAATATGAGATACACCAAGTGATGAAATAAATCTTCTTATATCTTTAATATCATAATAAAGATGTAATTTGTTAGCACAATAGTTTCTAAAATCATTACATATACTTTCAAGGTCTAATCCTTTAGTAAATAAATTATCATTAATATTAGGATCTAGTTTATCTAATTGATTAAGCATATAAAATCTAGATAATCCTTCATTTGATGATTTATCTTTAAAAGATTTCTTATTTTTTCCATTTACATAATGAATATCCAATGTTTCATCCTTTTCAATTAAGTAAGTAATCTTTTCTTTATAAGATACTATTACAAGTACAAATAAGAAAATAGGTAATAATATTATAAATGTTAAAAATACATAGATTGTATCTGATTTAACTAAAGGATTTATATTATCTTCATTATAATAGGTTTGAATAGCCTTAAGTAATAAGCCACCAAATAAGATAACTAACCCTAATAATATCAAATATCTAATTGTATGTTTCTTTTCCTTCACGACTATTCACCACCTTTTTTATTCAATATTATTTTCGTCTTTATTTTTAACTTCTTGATTTTCTTCTTTTACACTATTTAAAGACTCATCAGTAATATTTTCTTTTTTACTCCACAAATACTCTTTACGAATCTTTTTCTTTGTTTTCTTCCATTGTTGTTTAAACAACTTAGAAAAAGCTTTATATTGAAGTTCTAAATCTTCAAAATCTTCTTTATTTGTATAATCTGCCTCACTTAAAGCTTTTGCATTATATTTTGCTTCTAATGCTAAAACCTTTGATTTAGCTAAAATAACTTCTTGAGTATTTACTTCAATTCTATTTTTGAAATCTTCTTCTTGCTTTAACATTCTTGATTCTAAAATATTTAAATTCTTATCAAATTCTAAAGATTTATTTTCAAGCTCAATTCTAGCTTGTTCAACTTTCTCATCACAAGAGTTAAAATAATCTTGACGTTCGTTTTCAAGTTTAGATATTTCTTTTTGGCATTCATCTTTAACATCAAGTTCTTTTGCATAAAGTTCCTTTTGATGTTCATACTCAAGATTTTCAATATCTTTTTTATGAGCAGTATTAATTTGATTAATTTCTTCTTGATGTTTATCTTCTATTTTACTAAGTTTATTAGTAAGTTCTTCGATAACCTTATTTTTGCTTTCAACTTCAACAAATAATTGATTAATTTCTTCAGTTTTCTTATCAATCTTTAAATTGAGATTAATAATATCATTTTTATATTTTTCTATATTATTATTTAGTGATTCAATCTTGTTATTTAAACTTTCAATCTTCTTTTCACTTTCTAATAACATTTGATGTTCTTCTTTTAAACTATCTAATGTTTTCTCTACATCTAAAATATATTCATATGGATCTAGTTTTTGTTTGTCTAATTTTTTCTTTAAATCTTCAATATTTTTTAAATATGAATCATGCTCATCTATTTCTTTTTGATGTATGTATTTCTTATACTCTTCTTCTAAAGAAGATTTAATATCTTCAGTATAAAAACTCGTTAAATAAGATGAAACCAAATCTAAATCTAATGAATCATCTATAGCATCTTTATTAGTTTCATTAACAGAAGAAGAAACCTCTTCATAGTTATAACCTAAACCTTCATAAGTGGATATATATTCATATAACGCGACCGCATTTTTGAAATTATGATCCATTTTTAAAACATTAGTTTTAGTAATAGGAGGTTTAAGCATCGGTTTTTTTGATACTTCTTGCATTAAATCTGTAGAAAGTAAACTATTAACATATAGTGCAATATCTTCAATTTTAGAAAGCAAAGCTTTTGACTTTTCATCTATTAAAAAATCATTATTGTTAAATCTATGTTCATCTAAAGAAAGAATGAAATTAAATTTATCTTTCTTTTTATCTAAATTAGTATTTAATTCCATTTGATTTTTGCAAGTACTTAATAATTCATTAATCTTAATAAATCTTGTATGAATAAACTCTTTTAGATATGTAAGTAACATATATAAAAACCTATTTTCATATACCGCATAATCAGTTAATCTTTCAACCATCAGAATTTTATCAGGTGTTAGATCAGAAGTATCTTCATCATCTTCATCTGGTACATGCGTAATTAAATTAGCGTGCCTTGCTAAATGTTTAACACTTTCAACAGATACATGTTTTACCTTTTCAATAGGTATAACATCACCTTCAGATGTAATAAATTGACGTTCTTCTGCAATCGCTTTTGATAAATATTCTAGTTTGCTTTCTATTTCTAAAATCCAATCTTGTTCTATAGAAACCTTATATTTAATTGATGACATACTCAAAGTAGTTACATCAATTAATTCTTTTTTACGACGATTAAATAGTTTATCATCAGCTAAATCATTTTTAAAGTTATTATGTGCTTGATATAATTTATCTAACTTCAAGATAGTCACCTCCTATTTTAAGAATTTCTTACTATTTTATTAATTACATCTTTTGATTCTTTCATATTATCAGAACCAAATAGTTCTTCTATAAAGTTTAGCAAATTATCAGCTTCACTTCTTACATAGATTGGATTTTGGCTTTCTAATTTTCTAAATATCTTTCTTGCTAATATATCATCTAAAGCATCCAGCTCTTCTCCACCACAACATAAATAAATTGGAATGTATTGCCTTATTTGTTTCATAATACGATTACCAAATGTTAGATGGAATTTATCGATTAGATATTCATCTAGTTTTTCAAGCTTTAATAAAGTCCTTTTACTTATACTATATGTTTCCATTGCATATGAAAATAAATCATCTAAATCATTATAGTTTAAGTAAATACCATCAGTTTCTTCACCTTCAAAAGGTTCTGATTTATAATCTAAATTAATAATCATTGCACGGTCATAAACTTTATCAGAAATTGCAAATGTCGAATCATCATTATTAGCTGTACCTATAAAGTACATATTTACAGGAAGTTTAAGTCTTCCTTCTTCAAGTAATTTAGGGTCTGTTGGCCATACATCTGAAACTACATCTAAATATCTAGATTCAGGATTTGGAAGTTCTAAAAGTGATAAGAATTCTGCAAAGTAATATTCAATACGTGCAATATTCATTTCATCTAAAACAGTAATATATACATCTTTTTTAATATTAGCTTCATATAATTTTTCTAAGAAAGTAGTTTCATTAAATTTCTTCGTAAATTCATTATAATAGCCAATTAAATCTGTTCTTTCTTTCCACATTGGTTGAATTGGTATAACAACAGTTTTATTATTAATATATTCACCAAATGCATAGGCTAGTGAAGTTTTACCTGTACCTGACATACCTTGTAAAATTAAAATATGAGATACACCAAGGGACGAAATAAACCTTCTTATATCTTTAATATCATAATAAAGATGAAGCTTATTTGCACAAAAATTTCTAAAATCATTACATATGTGTTCAAGATCTAAATCACGAGTAAATAAATTATCATTTATATTAGGATCTAAATTATCCAATTGATTAAGCATATAAAATCTAGATAATCCTTCATTAGAGTCTTTCTTAGACTTATTAGAATTTGTACATTCATTATCAACTCTAGGTCCTAAAACTTGTGCTTTTCTTTCAAATTCATGATCTAAAGGTACACCGTGACCTTTTTTTATTTTATTTATTTCTTCTTTTGTCTTAGTTTGATATATCGGTCTTTTATATTCAGATACAATTAAATTAAGTGCGATTATAATTACTAAAAATAATATAATACATACATACGCTATAATGGCATTCTTACCAAGTAAACTTTTCCAAATACGTTCAAAGAATGATTCTTTACTTGCTAAAATTATTAAATTATTCACAAAAATCACCCTTTCAAATATTCTTCTATTGTTTGGTTAATTTTCTTATTACTATATGGTTTAAATACTTTATTTAAAGTTTTTTTAATGTCTATATCTTTATTATATTTCATTAAATATGGTACAAGTTTTGAAGATACAATTAAATCAAGACCATCATTTAAACTACCATTTAAAATCATATAAGTATTTAAATTCTTTTCAATTTTATTAGCTAAATTTGAGTTTAATTTAAAACCTATACTTGAAAGATTATTTTCAAGTGTATCAAATACTTGCCAAACTTCTAAAGGAACTATATCTTTCTTAGAAATTGTATTTATTATTTCATTTATATCATCTAAAGAAGAAATATCATATTCAAAATTAATTTCTGAAGAATTAGATTCTTCTATTTTAGGATTTATTATAGATACATTTACTAAAGTATTATAGTCTAATGTAGTTATTGTATCTTCTACAAGCAAAAACCAAACATTGTTAGGAAATACAATATTAATATCATTATTTTTATATTCAAATTTTGTTAATGGATTAATAAAATATTTATTTATTTTAGTATTAATACTTTCAATTAATGAAGAATTAATATCAGTAAGTACACATAAATTAATATTATCTTTATATGATTTAAAAATATTATTGTATAAAGTAGAATAATTCTTAAATTTTTCATCAATATCGCAAACATTACTCATAGATACATTAGCTAAATTATATTGACCAAAATATTGTTTTAAAGCTTCACAAAGTTTTATAGATAAATCTTTATTTTCATTTCTTACAACAATAACCCTTTGACATAAAATCGTATTTAATATTTGACAAATATCTTCATCAGATAAATTTAAACCTTTAGTTGATAAAAAACCTTTTAATGAAGTAGAAATTAAACTTAACTTTTTATGTAAATCATCAGTAGATAATAACTTGAGTTTCTTTACTTCTTTAGGTTCTAAAGATTTTTCTTCAGTTTTTATAACTTCATGAATAACTTCATTTTCTTTATCAGTTTCAACTTTATCAATAATTGTAGATAAACAATCAGATTTAACAAAATCATTTTCTTTTTTTAGTATTCTTCTATCTATCACAATAAAATATATTTGCATTAACAATAATACTAAAATTACTAAAACTAAATTACCCATAGATGATGTATAACTAATAACTTTTATACCTATTAATATAAAATATATATTTAATATAAGACTAAAAACTAATTTAGTTTTTCTTGACAAGAAACCATTATTTTTTCTTACATGAATATAATTGTAAAATTCCGAATTTTCATTTGATGTTATATCAGAACTCTTACCAAATAAATTTTTAATCTTAGATAAAACACCTGATTTATTATTTGAATTTTCTTCTATATTATGATATTCTTCATAAGTATCAAAATCATTTGGCTCATTATTAAACTCTTGTATCGTTTCATCAGGATTTTCAGTTATTTGTTCATCTTCTTTAAAACTTGATGTGACATCATTGGGAATTTCATTTTCTTTTTTATTATCTAATATGTTCGCTTTTATTGTTTCATCAAGTACATCTTCTTGATCATCTTCAACTTCTTCTTTTGATTCTTCTTTTAGATTTATATCATCATTATCAATAATTTTAGAAGTTAAAGTATCTTCATGTTGTGAGTCTATATATTCTTCATTTAAATATTTTTCATATTCAAATATATCATTATTTGAAATAGAGGAAACCACACATGATAATACTAAGGAATTAATATCATTACCAATTCTTACTTCTATCATTTCTTTTATATTACAATTAAAAGTAATAATATTAGATTCAAACGCATTTAAGCTAATATTTTTTATTTGTAAAATTTTATTTTTGTCACAAACTAAAATAGTTGAACTAACATTAAAAGCATTATCATTTTTTACAAATATTTGAAATTGATTATTATTTAATACAGCATTAATTAAATTAACATTATATAAATCTATACCGCTACCTTTTTTAAATTGGCCTATATCTTGTGATAATCTACCTGTTTGAGTCAAGTTGCCTACCATTAGATTATATATATTTTCCAAATTTAAACATTTTGAATAAATGATTGCGTCCGCTTTTTGAAGTTCATCTCCAACAAGATTATCAACAAGTAATACGACTTTATACCCATTATCCTTAAAAAATAATACGTCTTCATTTGATGAATTTCCAGCATAATATAATATTGCAATACCATGATCGCCTTCATCTGTTGGTAAAATTTTAATATTTTTATCATTATTGTATAATATAGTTGATAATTCTAATAATCTCGTATCATTTGTATCAATATAGACTTCATCACCTGATTTAAGTGGTAATACATTATTGTTTTTTAATAAAACATTACTATTTTTAATAATTAAATTTTCTAAATCAATTCTTCCTTGATAAAAATCACTATTAATTATTTCTTCAATTTGTTTAAGTCTTGCCATACATGCGTCTTTAAGCATTGTTGGAGTAATTATAGATTGATCAGTTAATGATGAAATATCATAATTTTGATAATTTCTTTTAAAATTTTCTATACCTTTTATAATCTCTTCATACTTATCTGTATTAAATATAGGCTTATTTAGCAGTGCAAAACAACTTGTATCTTCTACAAGTTCTAAGTTAACATCTTTAAATACAGATGCATAATTAAAAATTTCTGTATTGTATGTATCATTAATCAAATCATTTGAAAAATCTTTGTGTAAAAATTCATATAGTGATGAATCAATTTTATTACATAAAGATACTGTATAATTATATTTAGGTAAGCAAAGTAGAACTTTTTCATTTTCTGTAAGTTCGTTATAAATTTCTTGTAAATCTTTCATACTTTTCCCTCCACATAATTTCTAATATATTATATTATACCACATTTTACAATATTTGAGCATATACAATAATTTAAAATATAAAAAATATAAAAAATCTAGCATAATTGCTAGACTTAATTAATCATTTAGTTATTATTTTCTTTATTTAATTTAAATCTTTCTCTATCTAAAACAAGATTTACACAAGCACCAGCACAAACGCCTATAATTGCACCAAGAAGTCCAATAATTATGATACTAAAACCACCAGATTCTTCCATTTTAGCAGCTGTTTTATAAACGATTTTATAATCATTAATACACTTGTCATTGTAATAAATATATTCATTCGTAAATGACTCAATCTTATCATAACAAGCTGTTAGTCTTTCATCGAATTCATTCTTTGATTGACTAGTTTCATTTGTATTATCTTCTAAATGTTTTTCAATAATTGCCAATTCTTTTTCAATGTCTACATTTCTAACTGTTAATGAAATAATTTGATCATTATAAGTAGAAAGGTCAAGACTTTGAAGAGTTCCACCTTCAGTAGCATCCTTAATTAAATTTGAACGTTGTTCTGTTAATTCTTTTAGTTTTGCATCATTATATTTTTTTTCTTGTTCAAGTTCGTATTTTAAAGAAGAATAATAATATTGATTTGAAGTATAATCCTTAATATAACCATTTTCTTCAACTTCAATCAACATAGTAGATAATTTATCATTTTTTAAATACAAATTAATTTGTTCAATACGTGTAGATAATTTTACCTTAGTACCACTCTCATCTTCATATGCTAAATCTCCATATGTTTCAATTAATGATGAATATAACGAAATTAATAAATCTGATTGTTTTTGTAAATATTCAATTTCTAACTCATATGTAGTAGATTCTTTAGCTGAATTTAAATTTATTTTTAAATCAGAATATTCTACTAAACTAATAGAATATATAACACCATAATTTATAACATCAGTTAAAAAAGAATTTGCTTGTTCTTTAGAATCAAAATATTTAGATTTAACTGAAATTTCATAAAACTCATCTGTTACTTCATCCGCATCATTAGTAACAACTGTTTTTACTACAGAAATGTCATCATTTTTTATCATTTTTTCAACATTAATGTTATTGTAGTCTGATGAAGATAACTTGACTGGTTCTAAGTAATAATAGATATCTGACAAATCAAAAGTACTACCATCACCATAAATACCATTTTCTAAGAAGCCATCATCATAATTATATTTAATAGTATATGTATTAGCATTTCTATTATACCCTAGTACACCTACAAGACAAATTATTACAAAACAAATCAATGTTGTAATTAAAAGTCTTAGTTTATTATGAATAATAACACCAAATATTTGACCTAGTGTTACGCCTTGTTCTTCAATATTTTCTTGTGACATAACAATACCTCATTTCTTTTAATCATTTAAATTATATAATAAATGTCGTATTGTGTCAAATATTATTAAATGGACTCAAGAGAAAATATGATTAAATGAACTCAAGAATAAAATATTCATTATTAGGTTAATCTATGATTTACTTTTGAATAATCATTAAACAAGCCTATTCTTTTTAATTAGTAAATTCGGCCTTGAAATTGCAAATTCACAATCATTTAAATTAGAATCTAAAACAGTAGAAGATGCTATAAATGAATTGATTCCTAAACGTATTGGTGCAATTAAGACACTATTACAACCTATAAAAGAATTACTATCAATATATGTATTATGCTTATTAACTCCATCAAAATTAGCCGTTATTACACCGCATCCAATATTTATATTATCATTACATATTGTATTTCCAAGATATGATAAATGACAAGCTTTTACGTTAGTTCCAAAAGTTGTTTCCTTAAGTTCTGTAAAATTACCTATTTTACAATTTGAGCCAATTTTAGTATTTAATCTCAAATGAGAAAATGGTCCTATATTTGAATTATTGTCAATGTATGAATCTTCTATATAGGAAGATTTTATTTTTACATTATTATTACATTTGACATTATTTAAATATGAAAATGGTCCTATAACACAATTACTTCCAATAACTGTTCTTCCTTTAATTATGGAATTGTTTTCTATAATTGTACCTGAACCTATAATTACATCATACCCTATAAAGATAGTATTAGGATTTTTAATAATCACTCCATTATTTATATGTTTATTAATAATTTCTTTTTGTAAATTACTTTCAATATTATTTAAAGTAAATAAATCATTAATTCCTAATAATTTATAGTTATTATTGATTGTTAAAGTATTTATTTTATATTTATTAGAAATAAGTTTTACAATATCAGTAAAGTAATATTCATTTTTAATCTCATCTTTTTTTATCTTATTAATATTATCTTTTAATACTTTATTATTAATACAATATATACTTGTATTTATCTCTTTTATTTTCTTTTCTTTTTTAGATAAATTTAATTCTTCTTTTATTTCTTTTATCTTATTAAACTTTTTTACTATTCTTCCATAAGAAGTAGGATTTGATAAAGTAGTAGTTAAAATAGTAAGATCATTATTATTAGTTATATGTGTATTTATTAGTTTAGATAAGATATCAGTATCTATTAAAGGAGTATCACCTGGAATGATTAATGAATAACCTATATTATCAAGATATGGACATACACATTTTAGTGCATAACCTGTACCTTCTATTTTATCTTGATAAATAAATTTTACTTTATCCTTTAATATATCTTTTATAATTTCTTTTTTATATCCTACTACTGTATAAATATTATTTATATCTTTTATATTAAATACAGTATCATACAGATATTCAATCAAAGGCTTATCTAATAAATTTAACGAACATTTAGGTATATCTAAATTCATTCTTTTTCCGAATCCTGCACAAAGTAATATAACATTATTCAATATATCACCATTATATATTTATTTAAGTATCTCTAAATATATTCAAAAAAAGTTATATAAATACTAAAAAAGTAAGTATATTCCAACTTACTTTAAAAAATCTTCATTTATTTCTATATCTAAATCTTCAATATCCTCTAATTCATCTTCTTTAGAATTAAAGACTGTAACTTGCATTTTCGTTTCACCTAAAACTTCAGCTAAAATATCAAATGAAAGATCTATATCTATATGTCCATCATATATCTTAGCATTAGTAGCTGTAGGACTTTTTAATACTTTAATTAAAATATCATCTGAATTTTCTAAATAATCGTCTACTATTTGTTTAGTCTTTATATCTTTCTTATAAGATACGGTTTCTTTTAAAACTTCGGTTTTAGTATTATTATCTAAACTATACCATATATTTATATCAAATGAACCATTTATATATACTAAATCAGATTCTTTATAAGCATCATATTTATGATTTATAATCCAACAACCTAATATTGAATAAGGTTGAATTAAAGTTTTAATACTTGAAGACATATTTATACTTTTCTTACCCTTAGCTACTATCGCTTTTGTAACTATTTCTCTTACGTTAGACAAATAATCCCCTCCATAAATATTATATGAAGAGGATTTGAAAAATTTAATTTAATTCACTATTTATTTTATTTTCTATATAGCCTGTCATTATTTCTAAATCATTATGAAGTATATCTAAGATATCTAAGTATTCTCCCACTAAAGGAAAGTTTGATATTTCATCATTAATTAAATCATACTTTTTTTTATAATCATTATAAGTGTTATTTAAATTCAAATGTGAAGCTAATGTCATTTCTTTAGCTATATTTTTTCTTTCATTTAAAAGATTATTTAATTCTTGATTATCATCAATTAAAGTCTCAAGTTCTTTAGATCTTTTAACAATATCTAAAGATGAAAGATCATTAAGAAGTTTTTCTTTACTCTTCACAAAGTTCTCCGATTACAAACCATGACTTTGCTTCAGTAATTTTAACATTTACAAGCTTACCAATTAATGATTCATCATTTGATTTAAAATGGCATAATTTTAAATGTTTTGTATAACCACACATCATACCTTCACCATTTTTGCTCTTTGAATCAACAAGAACTTCTTGAACAGTACCAACAAATCTTTCATTACCCTTTAAATAATAAGAATTTACTTTCTCATTTAAACGGTATAATCTTTCTTTGGCAATATCTTCAGGTATTTGATCTTCAAACTTAGCAGCTGGAGTACCTTCGCGTGGTGAATATACAAATGTGTATGCACCTTCATATTCAACATTATCAACAAGCTTCAAAGTGTTTTCAAATTGTTCTTCAGTCTCTCCTGGAAACCCAACAATAATATCTGTTGTAATAGAAATGCCTGGTATTTTAGTTTTTAATTTTTCTATTAAAGACATATAATGTTCATAAGTATACTTGCGATTCATTCTTTTTAAAATATCATTATCTCCAGATTGTACAGGTAAATGAAGCTGTGGCATAACACTTTTACAAGATGCCATCGCGTCAATTGTTTTATCATCTAAATCACGAGGATGAGATGTAGTATAACGAATTCTTGAAATTCCTGTTTTATCAAGGTCAACTAATAAATCACCAAAAGTATATCCATCGCCTTTATCTTTACCATAGGCATTAACATTTTGTCCTAAAAGTGTTATTTCTTTATAACCTTGATTTACTAATTCTTTAACTTCGTTTATAATATCATCTTTTGAACGAGATCTTTCTTTACCTCTTGTATAAGGCACGATACAATATGTACAAAATTCGTCACAGCCATACATGATATTAACCCAAGCTTTATGGTGTGACAATCTTACTTTAGGCGCATCTTCTAAGATAGAACCTTGCATAGACAATACTTCTACTACTTTATTTTTAGTTTTAATACATTCATTTACTAAATTAGGTAAGTTTCCAATATTGTGAGTACCAAAGATAATATCAACAAATGGATAGGTTTCCATTAAACGTTCTGTAGCTTTTTCTTCTTGAGGCATACAACCACAAATACCTATAATCATATCTTTATTTTCTCGTTTAACACCTTTTAAAAGACCAAGTACACCCCAAATACGATTTTCTGCATTTTCTCTTATAGCACAAGTATTAAGTATTACTATGTCAGCTTTATAAGTATCTTCTGAATGTGTATATCCTAAACGTTGTAAAATACCACTGATTACTTCTGAGTCTGCTTCATTCCCTTGACAACCATATGTAAGTACATTATAAGTTTTACCTTTTCCTAAATCATCAAGTCCTTCTGCCATTTTAAATGCATATCTTAATGTTTCTTCTTTTTTTCTATTTCTTGCTTCCTTTAAATCTGGAAGAGCATGTTTTAATCTAACCATAATTATCACCGATAGTAAGTATACATTATTTATATAATTTTTACAAGGTTTTAAAATTTTTCCGATTTTCAATCATAAAGACTCATTGAAAGTGATTTTATAATTAAAAGTTAACAAAATTTGACATTTTTATCTAAATTATATATAATTAAAAAATGAAAAAACTGTTGGAGGTTTAGTTATGAATAAAGTAAGTATTAGATGCCAAAAACAATCAAATGCTAAATTTTATTACGCATCTCAAAAAATGTTTGGCGAAGTAAAAATGTTAAAAATAGGATTGTATCTACTTGCGGTTGTGCCTGTAGTATTACAATTTATACCTGCAATGAATACTAATGATAATTTATCTTTCTTATATACAGTACTATCATTTGCAATTACAATTTTAAATGAAGTATTATCTTCATTCTTCTCAAATCATAAGGAAAATGCAATTTTAGAACATCAAATGTATGAATCTGAAATTACAGGCTCTACTCTTTCTAAAATAGAATATGATCGTGAAATGACTAATAATTTACATGAATTAGCAATTAGAAAAGGTCTTCCTAAGATGAGAGATATCGAAGAAGATAATAAAGAATATCATAGTGTTGTTGTACCAGATGAAATTTCAGATGATTATTCTTATTTATATTTATGTAGAACATCGGCTGCAAAAACTAATTTTATATTAGGACGAATGTTCGTATTTTACGTTTTGCTACTAACATTTGTTATTGTAATGTTTATTGCATGTATGTTTTGGAAACAAAATACAGCTGATTATCTTAAATTAATAATTGGATTCTATCCACTTGTAATTCCGTTTATTAGAAATTGTATGTCTTGTAAAAAGACACAAAAAAATTGTGTTAAAATTTGTGCCGATATTGATAACTATTTTTCAGATGGGGATGCATCTGTTGAAAGACTTGCAAGATTTTATTACTATACACAAAACATTGAATTTGAAATGATGACAAATCGTCCTGCTATTTATAATATTTTCAATAAAATGTTTAAACATGGACTTGAAGTATTAGAAGCTGGCGTAACACTAAGATTTGAAGATTCTATAAATGAACTTTATGGTAAATCTAAAGGATTAGTTACTCAAGCAAGAGGAAAAGGTTTAATTACAAGAGTTGATTATGATTTAGAAAAAATTCAAGAACTTGAAAGAAAGAAAAAACTTCAAAAAGCTCAAGCTAAGAAGGCAGTTGAACTTGAAAAGAAAGCTTTAGAAGAGGAAAATTTAGTTTCTAATACTAAGAAAGCTACAAACACTTCTAAGAGTACATTACCTAAATCTACTACTGCTAAAAAAACTACTACAACTAAGAAAACTACTACAAAAGAACCTGTAAAAAAAACTACTACAACTAAAAAAACTACTACAACTAAAAAAAGTACTCAAAAATAGAGTACTAATATAAATTGGGGTTTACTATTAAACCTCTTTTTTTGTTAAAAAAACAATATAGCATCAAATCTATATTGTCATTTTTAAATTATTCTTTTTCATTATTATCTTTAGTTTTTTCTTGTTCTATTCTTTTTAAAGCAGTTTTTCGTAAAGATAAGTAAAAACATATAGCACCTATAATACAAATTAAACCTGATGCAAGACAAACAAATAACCATCTATGAGGTATTTCTTTATCTTCACGTGCAATCCAAGTTCCATATACAATTGCTAAAATTAAAGTATAGGCTATTATGCATTTACAGTTATATGAGTTAGTCTTTATATCATCTTTAGTTATTTTAACCATTATTATCAATCCTTTTTTATGGTTTTTATTTTAACATTATTAATCACTAATATCAAGCATTATAAGTACAGTTGATATACTTTTTTTATTAAAATGTTATATTGATTTTACAAGTCATTAAAATAAGATAAGGTTATGCCATTTTGACATAACCTCATTATTTAAACGATCGTTTTCTTTTTAAAATTTCCAGCAACTTTCTTAATTGGAGATAATACCACAAATGCATGAGGATCATATTTTCTTATAAGTGTCATTGCCTTGTCTACTTCATATGAAGAAAGAACACAATATAGTTCAGTATGTACTTGATGAGAATAAGCACCAGTTCCTTCAAATATTGTACATCCTCTTTTTAACTGCTCTACTATAGCATGTGAAATTGTATCACCACACGATGTAAAGATTGAAAGAGATGTATAAGTATAAGCTGTATGTACTTTATCTAATACAAAGCTATTTAATATTAATCTAATACAAGTAAATAATGTAATAATGATACTTCCTTGTATTATTGTACCACCTACAAATGCAATTATAATATTATATAAAAAAGTAAATAAGCCGATTGAAATGCCTTTATGAAGAGAAAATGCTTGAGCTATAATATCTATTCCACCAGTTGATGTACCAAACTTAAGCGCAAAACCTGAGGCAAGGCCTGATAAAAGACCTCCAAACATCGCAAGAGTTAATATTCCACCATAATTTGTAACAGTTCCTGTTACTGTTACAATATCACGAGCAAGTTCTTCAAATGGCGATGAACTTAAAAAACCTGTAAATAATGAATTAACGATGATAGCTACAGCTGAAAATATTGCAAATCTATGAGAAACATATCTCCAACCTATTAGTACAATTGGAGTATTAATGATAAAAATCATTAATCCCAAGTTAAAATGTCCACCACATTTTTCAATAATTCTTACAATCAGTTGAGCAAGACCAGTTGCACCAGAAGAATAAAGTTTTGCAGGTTCTAAAAACCATACTGTCGCAAAGGCTAATATTATATTAGCTATAATAACTACTGCTAATCTAAACAAATCATCTACAATTTGTTTTTTTGTATATTTCATACTATCTTACTTCGTCTCCTGGATTTAAAGAATCAATATTTAATAATTCTAATTTTTCATCATTTGAATCAGATGCACATAGTAACATTCCACAAGACATTTCTCCTCTTAATTTAACAGGAGCTAAATTCTTGACTACTACAACTTTCTTACCAATTAATGATTCTGGTTCATACCATTTAGCAATTCCAGATACTATTTGTCTTACATCTGAACCCACATCTACTTTAAACACAAGTAACTTGTCAGCTTTTGGATGTTTCTTAGCTTCTAGTATTTCACCTACACAAAGTTCTATTTTATCAAAATCATCTATTGTAATATTAGGTTTAGAAGGTTTAACTTCTTCTTGTTCAGACTTAAACATTTCTTCTAATTTAGCTTCGATTTCTTTATGATCTATACGCTTAAATAACATTAAAGCTTCACCTAAATTATATTCATTTACAATACCAAATTCTAAATCATTAAATGAAGTGGCTTTAATATTTAATTGTTTATAAATTAATGCAGAAGTCTCTGGTATAAATGATTCAAGTAAAATTGCGCAAATACGAATAGCTTCAAGTAAATCATATAGCACAGATTCTAAACTATCAGATAAAGCCTCATCTTTTGCTAAAACCCATGGTTGCGTTTCATCAATAAATTTATTTGCACGACGTAATGAATTAATTATTTCTTCAATTGCGTCTCCTACATGTAACGTATCCATTTTCTTTTCTACATTTGAAATGGCATTTTGAAGTGTATGTTTTAAATCATCTTCAAAATCAAAATATTTTCCCTTGTATGATACACAGCCATTAAAATATTTCTTAGCCATAGCCATTGTACGGGATACTAAATTTCCTAAAATATTAGCAAGATCAGAATTATATCTTTCTGTCATTAATTCATAAGTAATAGAACCGTCTTGAGCAAAAGGAATTTCATGTAAAACATAATATCTTACTGCATCTACACCATATAATTTAACTAAATCGTCAGTATAAATTACGTTTCCTTTTGATTTAGACATTTTATCTGTACCTGTTAACACCCAAGGATGTCCAAATACTTGATCTGGAAGTTCTAAGTCTAATGCCATTAACATAATAGGCCAATAAATAGTGTGGAATCTTAAAATATCTTTACCAATTAAATGAATATTACAAGGCCAATATTTATTAAACAATTCACTATTATTACCATTTACATTATATCCTAACCCAGTAATATAATTAGCAAGTGCATCAATCCACACATATACTACATGTTTAGGATCGAATGGAACTTTTATACCCCAAGAAAAAGATGTACGTGATACACATAAATCAGGTAAATCCTCTTTTAAGAAATTATTAAGCATTTCATTTTTTCTTGATTCAGGTTGAATGAAATTTGGATGAGTTTTAATATGCTCAACTAGTCTTTCTTGATAAGGTTTTAAGCGCATGAAATAACATTCTTCTTTAGCAAGTTCTACTTTGCCACCACAGTCAGGACAACATCCATTTACAAGATCACGTTCATTAAAATACGATTCGCATGCAACACAGTAATGTCCTTCATAGTGCCCTTTATATATGTCACCTTTTTCATATAATTTAGTAAATATATCTTGTACAACTTTTTCATGATCTTGATCTGTTGTACGAATAAATCTATCATATGAAATATTCATCATATCATAAATTCTTTTAAGTTCACCTGCAACTTTGTCAACATGTTCTTTAGGTGAAACACCTGCTTTTTCTGCCTTTTCTTGAATTTTTTGGCCATGTTCATCAGTTCCAGTTTGAAATCTTACATCATAACCTTGTTTACGTTTAAATCTACAAATAGCGTCTGCAAGTATAGCTTCGTAAACATTACCTATATGAGGTGTTGATGATGTGTATGCAATTGCGGTTGTTAAATAAAATTTCTTATCCATAATAGCCTCCATTAAAATTCAATTTTAGCTTCTTTTAAAGATGGATGATTTTTATCTTTTTCTGATAATAATACTTCACCTTTATAAGGCCAAACAATTCCTACTTCTTCGTCATTATACATTATACCACCTTCATCTTCAGGATGATAAAGTTCATCACATTTATAACAAAAAGTTGCACTTTCTGATAATACTACAAAACCATGTGCAAATCCACGTGGAATCATAAATTGATTTCCCTTCTCTGCAGAAAGTACTACACCTTCCCATTTACCATAAGTAGGTGAGCCTTTTCTTAAATCAACACATACATCAAACACTTCTCCTTCAATGCAACGAACAAGCTTAGCTTGAGGATATGTTTTTTGAAAATGAAGACCTCTTAAAACACCTGCTTTAGATTTTGATTGGTTATCTTGAACAAAGTTATAATCAAGACCTGCGGCTTTAAAATCCGATTCTTTATAAGTTTCCATAAAGTATCCACGATTATCACCGTATTTTTTAGGTTCAATGATAACCACGTCTTTAATACTAGTTTCTATAAAATTAAAATTTCCTATTTGTTTTGACATCGTATAATTCTCCTTTAAATAACATTATGTTAATTATAGAATTTTTTGATATTTCAGTCAAGAATTTAGATGTCTTATAATAATTTATTTTATAATTTGAAAGTATTTGACGATATTTTATCAAATTAATTATTAACTATTATGCTATTTGTAACACGTTTTATGATTAATTAAGACCCCCATTAGTAAATGTATGTTCATTTGGCACCTTAATCATTTAAAAATACCCGTGAGTAATTTGCATTCTACATTATCACATGTTAGAATATTTATAGGAAGTCTATTAGACGGTGCTACTCCTTTATCGGAGGTGATGCCCATGTATTATATTCAAATTTTGCAATGGTATCTCTCAAGCATTCTCAACGCTTTATCTTGGGAAGTAAAGGAGATATCTTTTTTTGATAAAAGAATTTATTTTATCAGTTCTTGCGAATATTTTAGCTACAATAGTAGTTGATATACTTAAAAGAATTGAAAAATCAATTTGCAGTTATTTTCGTAATAGGAAGTAATTGTTCATTTTAGAGAAAGACAAAAACACCGCCGCAAACGGTGCTTTCTCTAAAAATAATCTTTTTGGAGTAGCCTGTTATATAGGCTTCCTTCATTTATATTATATGTTATTAATTTTAAATTATCAAGTACTATGATGATTTTTCGTGTTCTAAATATGCAAGTATTGTATTTTCCATCAAACTAGCAATTGTCATTGGACCAACACCACCAGGCACTTTAGTTATATAAGATGCTTTTTTATTTATAGATTCAAAATCACAATCTCCACATAACTTCATAGTTTTTGTATCTCTATTAACTCCAACATCTATCACTACACAACCTTCTTTTATAAAACTATCATCAACATATAAAGCTCTTCCTATCGCTACTATCAATATATCTGCTTTATTTGTGATTTCTTTTACATTTTTAGTATGTGAATGCACTATAGTAACGGTCGCATTTCTGTCAAGTAATAGTTTAGCAACAGGCATCCCAACAATATCAGAGCGTCCCATTACCACGACATTCTTACCATCAAGAGAAATATTATTGCTATCAAGTAATGTAATAATACCTTTGGGTGTACATGGTATCATACATGGTTGTTTCAACCAAAGTCTTGCAACATTTTCTTTAGTAAATCCATCTACATCTTTATCAACTTTGATTGCATTTATAACATTATCTTTATTAATATGTTTTGGAAGTGGTAATTGTACTAAAATACCATCTACATTATCATCATTATTTAATTCATTTATAACATCAATTAACTCTTCTTCTTTAACATTACTATCAAGAATTATGGTTGTATTTTCGATTCCGACTTCAAGAGATGCTTTTTCTTTACCTTTTACATATGATAAAGATGCCGGATCATTTCCTACTAAAATAACTGTTAAATTAGGGTTTCTTTTATATAACAACTTATATTTATCCACTTCATTTTTAAGTCTTTGTTTTATAATTAAAGCTTGTTGTTTTCCATTTATAATAACTGCCATATTAATTCCTACAATTCTTTATTTTTAAGTTTAGTAAGTTTAGAAATTGCTTTATCAATTTGCTTCTTACCATCTTCAAATTCATTTAAATAAGAAGAGATAATTTTTTCAAAATTTAATTTAATAATATCCAATTCTTTAGATAATTTATTAATTAATTTTTCTTCTATAATTGAAGATAAATTATTATTACTTTCATATTTATGTTTAACAATTTCTTCACTTAAGTTTTTAAGTTCTAATTCTAAATTATCACTTTGATTTTTAAATGAATCTATCATATTATAAATTGTATCTAATTTCTTATTTAAAAAATCTGTAATACTTATGATATTTTCTTTATAAGAAGAGATAAAGAATTTATATTTTTTAATTAATTCATTATAACTTAATACTATTTTATTTAAATCTTTATTTTTTAAATTAATATAATCTTCTAAACTTTCAAGTTCATAAACATCATTTATATTAATCATTTTTAATCACATCAACTTTCATATTTGATATCATATTTAGCAATAACTCTTCTTTTCTTTTAAAATATCCTATATTATCAAGACATTTTATATCACAATCAGATATAAACATTTTATTATTAATTAAGATATTTTTTATATCAATATCAGTATAATTTAACATATTGTTTTCTTCTTGCATATTAAGTAATATAATCATATCATTATTATCAAGTATAGTATAAATAACTTTTGCTAAATCTGACATATTTATTTCTCTATATTTTATTGATAACTTAGCTAATATATCAATATCTTCTTTATTATTAATATAATTATCAATACTATTTAAACATAGCTTTAAATTATAATAATCTTCATTAAAATAGAAAGATAAATTTTCTTTACAACTATAAAAATCTAAACATTTAAATGATTCTAATGCTCTATGATAATAATTAATCTTATCAGATAATATTTCATCACAGAATATATCAACATTTTCTTTATGTAGTACTGGTATTAATTCTATTAATGATTTTAAAGTATTCTTACCAAGTAATGTATCATCTTCTATAAATATATAATTAGTCTTACATCTTGTAATAGCGACATATAGTTGATTAAAGAAGATTCTAGAAGCTCTTGAATAAGATAAATCTAGTGAGAATATACTTTCATATTCTTTACTTTTAGAAGAACATAATTTATATACTACTACAAAGTCATCTTCTTTTCCTTTAGCTTCAGAAATTGTATATACTTTATTTGGATTTACTTTATATTTTTCAAGTAATTCTTTTTTACTTTCATTATCTGATACTACAAACATTATATTTTCTTGATTTTTACTAGACGATATTCTTTTTAAAATATCATTTGCAATATTAAAATCATAAACTAGATTACCCGATGTAAGTGAAGTATAATCTTTATTACTTACAAGGGGTACATAATTTGATTTATCTTCAAGACCAAATAAAGATGTGCCTTTTTTTCTTATACGTTCTAAACTTTTACAAATAGAATCTGAATACCTATAAGTTGATGATAAAATTTGTTTTTTGTAGTTATTTATTTGATTTACCATATAAATAGTTTCGACATTTTCAAGTTGAATAAATGTAGGATTTATTGTTTGTTCAAAATCTCCAAATAAATGAATAATACCTCTATTATCTTCATTATAACATAGCCTTGTAATAGTATGCAGCTGACGTTCTGTCATATCTTGAAATTCATCTACAATAATATTTTTAAATACGCCATTTTCTTGTATTTTTTCAAGATTTTGAATGATAAAATATGCAAGATCATTATCATCATATAACATATTATCTTTAATATAATTGTCGAAAGATTTACATACTTCAAATATTACTTTTATTTCATCTTCAAACGAATCTCTTACTTTATTACGATAACCTTCTATTAACTTAGCTTCTCTTAAAAATAAAGGATAATAATCTAGAGATTCTTTTTCTTCTCTTACAGGATTTACGAAATCATAATATAATAATAATGCATTATATAGTTTTTCTTCTTCATCTAAAGGTAATATTTGTTTTAATGAATTATTATATCTTTTTGAAATGATTTTATACCACTCTGAAAATATTTGTTTATCTAATGTTTCATCTTCTTCTAAATAGTCATCTAATAATTCTTTAAGTATTTGAGATTTTTTATTATCAAAGTTATATAATTCATTAAAATATGAATTCACTTCTTCATCAGAAACTTTATTAATAATTTTACCCTTATAAATACCTCTATAAAATAAATAAGGATAATCTATGCCATATTTAGATATAATTTCATTTAATTTAATTAATATTGTTTTATTTATGTTATT
Organism: uncultured Clostridium sp.; assembly: GCA_964524125.1. Lineage (GTDB taxonomy): Bacteria > Bacillota_I > Bacilli_A > Acholeplasmatales > Anaeroplasmataceae > CAG-307. The sequence goes on along the minus strand of CAZGBY010000019.1, from coordinate 1,011 downwards.
TGAATTATTAATCCAGTTTATAAATGTATCTATAGACACAATATTATTATTTAATATATCGTCTTCTTTAATCTTTTTATCTAATACTTTAGTATATATACCATTTTGTAAATAATAATTTGGTATTTCAATATTATTTAATGATAGTATTTCTATAAAGAAATCTTTTGTTGTATATATATTTTTACATATAGGATTTTTAATATCATTCCAAAATAAATCTAAAGTATAAGATACATGTTCTTTTAGTTTTTTTGAATAAGTAATAAATGAATTTTCATAAATGGAAAAGTTTTTTACATTATCAGTATTTATAGAATTTATATAAGTATAGATAGCTACGTCAGTTTTACCTGTACCTGCAGCTCCTAAGACAATATTATAACCTTTTTCATGTGATATATTCTTTTGTTCAGTGGTTTGAACATACTCTCTTTTCCATTCATATGCAAAATCTAAATCATTTCTTAATGATGAAAAATCTATTTTTTCATTATATGAAGTTAAATATAAAAATTTATATTCATCTTGACCAAGAATTCTTTTGTTTTCTACAAAATATAATTTAAAGATATTCTTATATGTATAACATTTTAATCCTTGATATATATTATCATAATTTTCTATATTAGAACTTGAATTTAATTTATTTATCTCTTCAGATGATGATGTTTTATAAAATTCCATTAATCTATTTACTCTTTTAAGTACATCTCTATTAAAAGAAATACTAAATGGTAAACTTGATAATAATTTATCATTTTCAAGACCTTCATCTACATGAAGTGTCCTTTGTTTTAAGTTATCATACAAATCTTTAAATATATATATTCTTCTATTATTTTTCATAAGACACCTTCTATTTTTTATTATTAAAATAATAATACCATTTATTAATAAATTAATAAAGTTAAAAATATAATTATAAAAAAATATTAGTCTAAACTAAACTATTGTGGATAGTTAAATTCTAAGAAGGAATGTATCCTTCTTTAAAATCAAGGGAGTGTA
>CAZGBY010000018.1:0-26875 GCA_964524125.1 uncultured Clostridium sp. | reverse complement strand
GCTGGTTTAGTAAATGTTACATGGAATGAGCCTGAACTACTAATATAATCAATATTAGATAAACAGAATGTGTTATAAGTACTATATGTTCCTATATAATAATTTTTAGAATCTAATGAACCTATTGCATAAAATGTTGAATTATCACTATTCCAATACCAATTTGTAGTAGAATCACTACTTAATGCTATATATTGAACCACTTTTGAAGTACCTTGATGTTGGTCGATATTTATATATTTCTTTGTTTCCCCATCCATAAAATATAATAAATATCCATCTTTTGTACTATTTAATTCTATTTTAACAGTAGAAGCTTCAGAAGAATTTTCAGTAGTTTTTGCAAAATTACCATAATCACTTGAAGTAATTTCACCTGCAAAATATAATTTTTTATTATTTGTAGTTTGGTCTAACCACATTAAATATTCAGTATCTAATTCAAGAGTTGTTTCTACAAATTTTGTAGTTTCGCCTTCACCAGAACCTTCACCAGAGCCTTCACCTTCTGTAGTTGCATTTGGATCGGCAAACAAACAAGGTGAATTAGTTTCTATTGTAGATATATCATATAATGAAATTGTTCCATATGTACCAGAAGTCCCTAAATAGTAAGTTTCATTATTTAAATCTCCAACTGCAGTAAATGTCTTATGATCCTTATTCCAAGACCATACTCTTGATGCAGTATCAGATAAACCAAAATTTGTAAAATAACCAGAATTATCTTCCTTTGCTGTTTGAGTCATAACAATATATTTCTTTGCTCCGTTACTCATAAAATAAATATTATAACCATCACCATTAGCTTCAACTAATACTTTTACAGCATTTTCTTCCTTAGTAGTAGTAGCTCCATAATAATCATATTTTTCTGATGTTTTACCATTGAAATATAATGTTTCATCAGAAGAATTAATCATATACATATAATATTCAGTACCTACTTGAATACTATCTGTAGCTTTTTCTTCATCTTTATTATCTTCTTTGTTACTATCAACAATTAATGTTCCATAATTATAAGTGAAATATCCTTTGAAATATTCTTCAATGTTACTAATTTCATAAAATCCCATAGTATCATATGTATTTCTAGTACCAAAGAAATATTCAGTGTTATTAATTGTTACAGTTAATGTATTATGAGTTTTATTCCATGTATAAACAGTAGTAGCAGTATCTTCAAACTTTACATTTACATATGTGCTACTTGTTACAGCATTTAAATATTTCTTTGCTCCACCAACAGTTAATGAAATATTCCATCCACCTTCTACTTTTTCAAGTTTATAAGGAATAGACTTATTAATATCTTCTGTTGTAGAACTATAATAACTACTATCTGGTATTACTCCTAAAGAATAAAGTACCTTAGAAATTTGTGTTTGATCAATAACAAGATTGTATTCTACATTTTCTTCAGGTTCAGTAATTGCACTTGTAACAGGAGTTAATTGATTTGGATAAGAAGTTGAGATATAGCTATATTTAGATAAACTTAATGTATCAAAAGAACTATATGTACCAAAATAGTATTTTTCTTCACCATTTACAGTAACAAAACAATTATGTTCTGTATCCCAATTCCATACTGTTGATGCTTCTGATGCAAGACCTAAATTTGCATGTTCACCAATCTTTGCAATAATATATTGTTTTGCTCCTTCAGGATTAGTAAATGATATACTATAACCTTCGCCGTTTGCTTCGATATAAACTAAAGTTGCTTCGTCTTTATTTGTAGTAGTCTTTAAATAATAATCAGTGTTAGCTACAGTACCAGCAAAATATAAAGGATATCCTTTTTGTTCTTGATTAACCATTAGAATATAAGGAACACCAGTCTTAACTTCTGTACAAATATCATTTGTAACTGAAGAATCCATACAATGTACATTATAACTACCATTTGCAGTTTCTCCATTATAACTAAATGTAGCTTTAACTTTAAATGAATTTTTAACATCCGCTACAGCTGTTACAACTAATTTTCCATTTTCAACTTTTGCAAATTCAGCATATTCATCTGGAACAGACCATTCGATATTTGCAGTTACACCACCATATGATGTAGTTGAAGGCAAATCATAAGAACCAGATGTTAATGTTTTATTACTATGAGTAAAACTATATTCATCTGCAATTTCTTCAGCGTCAATTGCATTTACTATAATTTTATAGTCTTTTGAATATTTTCCAGATGTTGCAGTTAAAGTAACTTCTGTTCTCGATGCAGGACGAGAAATCTTACAAGTAATTGTTCCGTCACTTCCAACTTCAATCTTTGCAACATCAGAATTGCTAGAAGTCCAAGTTAGATCACATCCAAGATATTTAGATGCTAAAGTAAAATCCTCACGAATTACTTTACCATTTTGGTTTAATATCATACCATTTACATCGGTAGTTACATTTTGAGTAGGAGTAGTATCATCATTACATGAAGTAGCTAATCCAACTGTACCAAATAAAAGTACTGATGATGCTAATACCTTTAAAGTATTTTTAAATTTCATTTTTATTTTCTCCTTTTTCTTTTCTTTTTTTAACTATCTAACAGTAATTTCGTCAACAGATGTTAACACGATTTGTCCATTAGATACAAACCCTCCGCAAGAAATTGATTTTCCTGTTAAAGAGTCACAATCATAAGATGCAACATTATTTACAACAATTGTAAATTCTTTATTAGATTTACTTACTTTATCATAAGTTGTACCAGTAATAGTTAATGTTGAATTTGATAGTGTAGCAGTTGAAACAACTAAATCTTTAGTTAAATATGGTTCAGAAGACTTATCAACACGTTTATGACTTGAATTGAAATAATAATAATCTCCATTACTTAGAAGTTTAGCATTAGTATCTAATTTACTACCAATTGCATATTCTATACCAGATATTTGGTATTTACCATTGTAAACAGATACAGCTGCAGTAATTTTATAAGTATTACCAATATTTAAGAATGAACCACTATTAATAGGTGCACTTTCATAACCACCAAAACAATCAATTGAATATACAAGTCCATCAGAGCCAACACTAGCAAATACATAATAATTACCAGAATTGCTTGATGAATGATCAATTACAGTTGCTTCAAATTGAATTCTAGCACCTGCTTCATCTTCAATTGAATAATAGAATGGATCGTCTGTTGCTAAATCCTTAACAAGATCTTCAATAGTAACTTCATAAGGTGCATTTGAATACAATGGATCGTCATCGTCACCCCATACACGAAGTTCATGTTCTTTTGCAAAATTTTCAGCTTTTGTAAAATAATCCTTATACTTATCAACAGCTACACCATATTTTTTAGCATAACCATTTTCAACAAGTTCAAGATTAAGATTCTTAAATGTATCAGTCGCACTATTTCTATACCAAACGTAAGCCATATAGCGACCATTTGATTCATATGAAGGGTCTCCATTAGAATCTAGTACTGATTCAACCACTACTTCATATGCATTTGATAATCTATTAGCATTATATTTTGAAGCAGATTTTCCCCATTTTTCAACACTTGCTGTTGATTCTGGAGTATTAATCGCATCATATCTAACAATTATGCTAGTCTTCTTAGTATCGTTTGGCAAGCCAAATGTTGTTGTATCTCCATCGGTTAATTTAATAATATTAACTTTAGAAATACCATCATTAAAAAATGATTTTCCTTCATAATCCAAATTTAATTGACAAGAATTAGTAATATCTAAATAATCCTTAGTCTTGTCAAACTTCCCACATGAAGTAATTGACATAACGCCAATTACTCCAAGTAAAGAAAGTGAAATTCTTTTGAATAAATGCATTTTATTTTCCACCGCAATTCTTATAAGCAGCTTTTAATGCATCTGCTCCACTCTTAGATCCGTTAATAACAGAAACTAATGCAGAACCAATATATGAACGAGCATCTGCAGATCCTTGGAATGCAGGAGAAGTATAGAACCAAGAAGATAAATTCTTAGCTACAGCTGCAGCTTGAGCTACAATACCAGTACCAGCAATAAAATTAGAATAATCTGCTAAATCATAAGTTGATAAACGACAAGGATTATAACCAGATGATTGAGAGAATGAAGATTGGAATTCAGGTTCTAATAATTCTTTTATGAATAACCATGCCATTGTATTCATTTCATCATCACCCGAATCAAACATACATAATGAAGGTCCTTGTGAAATTACTGAATAGTCAACTGTACCATCAGATTTCTTTGTTCCTGGTACTTGAGCTACAGCCCAATCAAATTCATCAGAAGCTTGATATGAAGCACCACCTGATGAACCAATACAGAAAATACAACCTGTTTCTGCACCCTTAGTAAATAAGTCTGATGTATAAGCGCCATATAATGTTTGTGTAGAAATCTTTTCAGCAGTATATTTAGATGTTAAAGAATCCATCCAATTTGCTAAGTTTTCATCATTTTTAAAAGTATAATATGGGTCTGAAGCTGATGTATAATTCCATCCATTTTGTTCACACATATTAATTAACCAGTTAGCTTCTGAGTCATAACATAAAGGTGTTGATTGAGGATACTTTTCCTTTAAAATATCAACGTCTTCCCATAGTTCATCCCAAGTAGTTGGAATTTTTGCATTATTATTTTCATCAACAATACCAGCGTCTTTTAAAGCTGTAGTATTAACATATAATAGTTCTGTAGATTTAACAAATGGCATTGTAAGCATAGAATCAGCACTAAATCCATAATCACTATAATTTGCATAATTTGTAGCTTTACCTTCAGCATAATAACCAGTAACAAAATCTGCGATTTCTGCATCAGAATATCCTACTTTATTACCATTTACTTCTTCTTTACTATTTATAAATTGATTTAAATCTAAAACAGCATTCTTTCCATTATTGTAACTTTGAATATAAGAAGCAACATGGTCTGAATAACAATAAGAAATATTACATTGATCTCCAGCAGTAAGTGATGCAATATTTGATGAATAAACATCATCATAACCACCAATTTGAGATGATTCTACTGTCCATCCGTCATATTTTTCTTCAAAAGTTGCAATTGCAGTATCAATTTGAGTTTGTAATGTTGCTCCACATGTATTCCAGAAAGTAATAGTCTTTCCTTTTGAATTTCCTGAACATGAAGCAAATGTTGTTACTGCTAAACCACAAAGTGCTGCAGTACTTAATACCTTAATTTTTTTCATTTTGTCTTTCTCCTTTATTTCTTTTTTAGACATTACCCTTATCCCAAATGTTTAATTCTAACCCTTAATACCACTCTTAGAAACACCCTTCATGATATATTTTCTAAAGCAAATGAATAATATCATAAGAGGTACAGAAACCATTGTTGCAGCGGCCATCTTTAAAGTAGTTAAACTTTCAGAAGAACCTGCTTGAGTAAATCCTTTTGATACCCAGTTACTTAATAATTGCCATTGTTCAGAACCTTGATTTGCAAGTCTTGGCCAAATATATGAGTTCCAAGTACCGATAAACTTTAATAGGATAATTGAAGTTAAAGTGGGTGCTGTTAAAGGTACCATTACCTTAATTAAATATTTAGCATCACTACATCCATCAACTTTAGCAGCTTTATATAAGCTATCTGGTATTTGTTTAAATGCATTTCTTAATAAGTAAATATAGAATATACTTACTAAGAAAGGTAAAATCATAACTGTATAAGTTTTTGTCCACTTCCAGTTAGATACAGTCATATAGTTAGTAATTGTGAATAATTCACCTGGAATCATCATTGTTCCTAGCATTAATGAGAATAATAAGTTCTTACCCTTAAATTCCATTTTAGCAAACGCATATGCTGTTATAATTGTAATTATAACACCAAGCAATGTAGAAACTATACCAACTACTAAAGTATTAACTAACATAGTACCAAACAAGTTATTACCATATTCAATTACAGTCTTATAATTTGACCATTGTAATTCGCTAGGTTTTACAAAGAAGGTAGGCACTGATTGACGATAAACTTCTTCTGTTTTTAATGAAGATAAAATCATCCAATAGAATGGTAATAATGCAAACAATCCAAAGAATGTTAACACTATATAACAAACAATATTTTTAACAATCTTAAGCGCTTTTTGCAACTTAAGTTGTTTTTCCATATCGATATTTAAACTATCAGAGGTTAAATTAGTATTTTCCATCTTTTTCGCCTCCTAGTAATGAACTTTCTTCTTACTTACTTGCATATTAATGCCAGTAAATATCATAATTAAACCAAATAGAATTAATGCTGCAGCTGATGCAATACCAACTCCCTTTGGATCACCTAAATACTTATAAATAAGTCCAACAATAGTACCCATTTCATACTCATTTAATGGACCCATCTTATCTCCAAAAATACCAACTATTGCAGTATATGACTTAAATCCACCAATAAATCCAGTAATTAATAAGTAAGATAACATAGGTGAAATTAATGGTACTGTAATTCTCCATAAAGTAGTTGCTTTATTTGCTCCATCAATCTTAGCTGCATCATAATATTGTTTATTAACGTTTTGTAACGCTCCAAATAAAATTAGAATCTTAAATGGAAGACCAGCCCATACTTCATAAATAATAATTACAGCCATCATAGCTACAGTTGATGCTTCACTATCGACCCAGTGAATATGAGTACCCAATATTGTATTAACAAGTCCCCATGTATCTGTGTATGATTTAGTACCAATTACATTAAACATAGCAGAGAATACGGCACCAATTGATAATGCATTTGTTAAATATGGTAAGAATAAAATTGTTTGGTAAGCTTTTTGTAATCTCTTAATAGATGCAAGAGCTACAGAGATTAGCAAAGCTAAAATTGTTGAAACAGGAACAGATATAAATGCAAATAAGAATGTATTTCTTAAACATACTAAGAAGAAACTATCTGTTACAGCTGTAACGAAATTACCAAAACCAATACCATCATAACTACCATTTAAACGATTATAATTAACTTTAAATGATGTGAAAACAGTATTTACAATTGGATAAAAAGTAAAAATCAATAATAAAATAACAGCAGGTAAAACCCATAGCCAACCACTATTGTTATAACAAACTCTACCGGCGGCTTTCATGTTTTCCTTAAATGTACGAGATCTTAAGCGACCCCACCACGCTTTTACTTCAGTCTTAGCATTTAAGAACCACTCCTTAATAGCTAAACCTTTAGTCTTAAAGAAAGAAACAAAAGCGTTATCCTTTTTTTCTTCTTGAACTGACATTTTATCTCAACCTCATTTCGCTGTCCTTATTAAATAAGAATACCTTGTTAGGTCTAAGATTAAACTTAATTTCCTTAGTATCTGGTAAAACTACATCTGAATCTATAATTGATCTTACTGTAGGTTTAGTAGATTCTGAATGTAAAGAAACGATTGACTTATCTCTACCCATAACTTCTACATGTTCCATATTAAGTGTTAAAACACCTTCATTATCGTTAAAGATAAATCCTTCTGGACGAATACCAACATAGATTTCTTGATCAGTTTGATCAGTATCCATAATTCTTTCATTTCCAATATATACACCTTTATCCTTAATATAACCATTAAAAATGTTAATAGGTGGTGTACCTAAGAAGTTAGCAACGAATAAGTTTTCAGGATCATCATAGATTCCTTGAGGGTTACCCATTTGTTGTACAACTCCTTCTTTCATAACTAAGATAGTATCACAAATAGACATTGCTTCTTCTTGGTCATGTGTTACGAAAATTGTTGTAATACCAGTTTCAACTTGGATACGTTTGATTTCTTCACGAGTTTGTAAACGAAGTCTAGCATCTAGGTTAGAAAGTGGTTCGTCTAGTAATAATACACTAGGCATCTTAACTAATGCACGAGCAATAGCAACACGTTGTTGTTGACCTCCTGATAATTCACCAGGTTTACGATTTAATAAACCTTCAATTTGAACTAACTTAGCAGCGTCAAATGCTCTTTGCTTAGCTTCTTCCTTTGGAACACGCATATTTTCTAGTGGGAACATAATATTTTGTTCTACAGTCATGTGTGGATACAAAGCATAGTTTTGGAATACTAGTCCGATTCCTCTCTTTTCTGGTGCAAGAGTTGTTACATCATCTTCACCAAAAATGATTTTTCCTGAAGTTGGCTTTTCAAGTCCGCTTAACATAAATAATGTAGTAGATTTACCACATCCAGATGGTCCTAAAAGACCGATAAGCTTACCTGAAGGAATTTCAACGTCTAAATCGTTGACAGCTACAACTTTAGTTTTGGCTTTCTTGTTTTCGAAAACCTTTGTTAAATGTTCTAATGTTATTTTCATAACGTCCTCCATGTAATTTTTTTATTTTTTTGCATTATTATTTTATCACGTTTGTTATCTAAATACAATAAGATATTTATGCCTTTAACGACAAAAAATGGTGATTTTTTCCGTTTTTGAGTAAAAATAATCAAAAAAATGTAAGCGCATACATTTTCGATGTAAACCTTACTTTACAAGACGAAAACGTTATCATTTTATTAAGATAGAGGATTTCTTAGAAAAAGAAAATATTAAGTAGAAAAATTTATAGAAATTATATATAATAGATTTGGTCACTCTATAAAGGAGAATAACTTATGATTAATAAAATAAAAAGTATTTTTTTAAATAAAAATTTTTTAAGTTTTTGTATAATTGGTGGAATCGCTTACTTAATTCATCAAAGTATATATTTAATATACACAAAAGGATTTAAATTTTATGATGATAAATATCATTTAATATCTACTGGTATAGCATTTAGTATAGCTTCTATATTTACTTATATAGCTAATGCAAGATTTACTTATAATAGTAAAGTAGATTCTTCTTCTGCTATAAAATCTTGTATAGTATTTATTATTAAATTTATTATTACCGAAGGATTAAGTTTAGGTATAATGGCTATAATGAATGGTTTATTTAATAGTGATGATATTATATATAAGTTAGTAGATATTTTGTTACCATTAATATTAACTTGCATTACATTAGTTTTACAGTTTCTTGCGTTTAATGTAATATTTAAAAGCAATAAAGCACAGAATATAGAATAATATTAATAAGGAACGGATTTAGTTGAACCACAACTAATAAATCAGTCTCTTATATTTTATGCTAAAAAGTCTCCCATTTTTATGAGAGACTTTTTAACGTTAATTAGAGCTATTTAATTCAATAACTTCTTTAGGTGTTTTCAATGAAATTGTTGATGTTTCTTCATTGAAAGTCCAAATATTATCTAAATCTAAAGCCAATCTAGCACTAAAGAATGCTTTAGTTGTATAGATTGATAATGTATAGTCATAACTATCTAAGAAATCTTCTGTTGTAAATTGACTATCAACAAACTTTCCGTAACATAAAGATACAAACCATGTTCCTATACCTTTAGTTACACGACCAACTACTGGACTATCATTTTTAGCTGCTGAAGCTGCAATACCATCTAATAATTCACCTTTTAGTAAAATTGTACAATTAGATGCACATCTTAAGATATAAATTGTACCAGTTCCATTATCAGCACCACCTAAAATACCACCAGAATAATCTTTTGCAGTTTGTACTTGACCTTCAAAAACTGATTTTTCAACACGTAATACACATGATTCATATTCATTCTTACAACGTCCGACAATTCCACCAATATATCCTCCACCATCTTTTCCATTACCAATTGTTGCTTTTACAAAACAATTTGTAATATAAAGTTCTACGCGTGATTGATCGGAATCCTTTTGGACGTTTGCTACTAATCCACCGCAATACTTGTTAATAACGCTAATAACTGATGAACTATCATTAATTAAGGAAACTTGAGTAATATAGTTAATTTCGCCTGATACTTGACCAACAAGTGCAGCTGCACCAGAAGCTGCAGTACTTGATATATTCTTAAGTGAAACATTATGAATATATCCACCAGCCATTTGACCTACAATACCTGCAAGAGATTCATTAGATGCAGTTCCTTCTAAGCTAATATTTTCAAAAGATACATTCATAATAGTACCCTTCTTAAGTTTATAGAATATAGCTGTTTGTTTTCTGGTTTCATTAACAATATTAATATTTTTAATAGTATAACCATTACCATTAAATAATCCACCAAACGTTTGAGATGATGTTTTCCATTCATATCCTTCAAAATCTAAGTCATTTTGAAGTAAATAAATAACAGTTGATTTAGTAGAACCTGTAACTAGATTATAAAAATCATCGCAAGTTTTAATTTCTTCAATTGTAACTTGTTTAGAATATACAGTTGGATTTTCAATAGTTCCTTTTTTATTATTAACACAAACGTGTACATAATATTCTTCATTGTTAGGCATTTCATATAATGCGTCTAATGTTTCATCTGTAATATCATAAACATTGCCATTTTCAACAATAGTTTGTGCAGTTTCAGTTTCATTAGTTGATGTATAAATATAAAGTGTTCCTAAAATATTTGTAAATACAGCACTTACAGAAACTCCATCTCTTGACACATTTACTTCAAGCTCTGGAGAGCCATCAACTACAGAAATATCAATATTAGCTTCTTCTGATACTACATATGCATAAAAATAAGTTTCAAATGATTCTTCACTAATTAAAGATTCAACATTATAAATAACTTTATATACACCTGGAATAGAAGTATAAACCTTAGATACATCAAAATAATTACCACTTTCAAAATCTGCTGTAGAATTAGCGTATTGAATAGAAGTTTCAACTAAATAATCTACCCCTTCAATTAAATTTTCTTCAGTGTACATAGCAGCGTTTAATACCGAAATAGAAGGTAATTCATATTCAGTAAACATAGTTAAAATATATCTATCGTCAAACCCAACTAATTCACCAATTGTAGGAATATTCTTCTTAATATTTAATACAAAATCTTTAGTAATAGATTTTTCATTATAAGTGATTGTCGCAGTTAAAGTTACTTTAACATCTTTGTTTCTATCTCTATTTATAATCCCATCAATATATGTAACACCAGATACAGATGAATTTGTAATAAATTCATTAGGATTGTCTTCTCTTGGTTTACCACATTGAACAATAAGTTCATCAGAAGATGACCATACTACATCACAATTATTTACTTTAGTAATAAGTTTAACATTTTGATATACAGCATCAGGATTACACATTATTTCAAGAACATCTCTAGCACCTTTTAAAACTAGATAGTCTTCATCTAAATTAGATGAAGTATAATTGCCCATATCATAATGATCATATGCATCCCAAGATGATAAATTTAATTTACATCCAATTTGATTTCCATCACAATAAGTAAGCAGTTCTTCTGATACTACATCAAGCATATCTTGCATATTTATAGACATATCTGAATTTCTTAATAAAGTATGTAAGTTTCTATTTCCATTTGCGTTATATTGGAAATTAACAGATTTGAATACTGAATCAGACATATTATTATATGCTTTACCTGATTTAGCTGATTCATATGATGACCCATCTTCATAAGATTTAAATGTAGAATATTTATTTCTACCAGTATTTAAAATAGAATAACCAATAGATCCTCTAAATTTATCCTTATTGCTATATGTTAAAGAAGAATCTGTTTGATTAGTCATATATGATAATAATCCATAATAGTTATTATATGAATTTTCATCACGTGCTAAGTCAAAGTTATTTGAACTATTACTATTAGCTAATACTTCTCCGGTTTCTTCATTGAATGCAGCTGAATTATTATAAGCAGTACAATTTGATAATGATAATACCCCTGGATTTGAGTTATCACTAAATCCATGTAATCTATTATTAAATGACATACAGTTTTCAACAATTACGTTACCTTCCATACTAGAACCACCTAGTTTAAATCCTATGCCGTCTCCATCACGAGTAGCATATGATTTATTTGATTGTTTAGCTAGCATTTTAGCAGTAGTTGTAATATTTGTTGTTCCACGTTCATTTAAATCTGAATCATCAGGGGCAGCAGTTTTATCTAATAACCAGCCATTTTCAAAAGCAACGCAGTTCTTAATAATTGTAGTACCAACATTACCAGAATCCGATTTAGCATATAAATCCCAACCATCATCTGAATTACGATAAGCAATACAACCATCAAAAACGTTACCTTCTCCAGTTGTTAATTTAGCAGCAAATCCATCGGCATTTTCTCCATAACTTTGATAATCATAATTATTATATGAAGTACAGTTTTTAATTAAATTGTTATGAGGCCATTCTTTAATATTAGTTTGAGTAGATGATGCACGTCCTATTTGTAAACCTGTATCTTGATTTTCATGAAAAGAACAGTTTTCAACTATATTATATGAACCTGCAATATACATACCATTATCTCCAGCGCCCATAATATCTAAACCATAGAAATACCAATAATCTGAATTAACTTGTATACCTCTTGAAGTAGAAGCTATTTCTTGTTCAGAAAAATCGATAACTACTTTTTTTCCTTCTTCTGCAATAACTTTAATCATATTATCTTTTGTACCATTTTGACCTTCTGATACAAGGATTCTTGAAGACAATTCATATGTACCTTCTTTTAAAATTAAAGTATCACCTGCTGATAATTTAGTAAATGCTGTTCGAATGTCCAAAGGTTTCTTTGAAGTACCTGTAGCACTAGCTTTACCTTTTACAGAAGCATAGTATGTATTATCTTTTATTTCATCTTTACAGGAAGCTAATGTACATGTAGCTATTCCAAGCATAACTAATGCTGATAAGAATTTCTTTTTCATTATTTTAACCTCCATAATATGTTCCAACATAATAAATTTGAGCTCCACCTGAAGACCAAATATAATATGTACTTGCACCATTTAATTTAAATGTATATCTAACTAAATTAGAACCTAGTTCTACGGTTTTTATAACAGTACCTTCTGAATCATAAAGTCCTAAAGTACATTCTTCTGCAGTACTAGCTACAACAGTAACATAAGAGTCTTTTTTTGACGAATCAAATTTAATTGAATATTCATCTCTAGTACCAGCACCTTCTAATACTAAAGACTTTATAAATGATTGATTATCACAACTTTCATTACTTGCAATTACTGTATAACCTGGTGTTAATGTAAAATTCTCTAATTCTGTTGATTCAGTAACCTTATTATTAGATACATCTAAACTACCTGCATTAAATGATTTTCTTACACCATTAACCTTAAATATTGTTGTAGTGGTACAAGTTTTTCCATTATATGTATATGAAATAGTAATTGTTTCATTTATTGCAGTATTCGTATCTTTAACTAAAGATGATAGATTTGTAGAAAAACCACTTGTAATTGTTTCTGTTGTACCTTCTTTAAATTGTATTTCTATTTTCCAATCTGATATATCGATACAATCGTATTGGTCAACAGAATAAGTACCACTTTTAAAAGAGATCGATTCCATATTTAATTTTACTGTAGTAAATACACACGTTTCAACTACTGCATCTTTAGATGCAACTTCATTTGTATATGTTTCTTTATATTTAATTCCTATTTCATAATCTCCACGCTTTTCATTATTAAACGCTGAACTATCAATTGTATATTCGTTATTTTCTAATACTTTATCAGTACCATCTGTATAGTAAGCAGTTACTACTAGATCTGATAAATCTAAATCTTGTTGATAAGTATATGTAGTATTATTTGTATTTGCAGTTATACCTATAACATGAATAGTTTCATCTAGAATTGATTTTACTTCTATTAATACATTAGTTGTTTTAGTAACGCCTTCATCTGTATAAATTATTTTTAGATATTGATATCCTTTTTCATCTTTATTAAATGATGATTCATCATATGTATAGTCAGTAACTTGTTTAGATGTACCGTCTGTATAAGTCGCAGTTACAACTAATCCTGATAGGTCTAAATTTTCACCCTCATAATATGATTTCTTTAAATTTGATACATTTGCATTAATTCTTGATAAAGTAACTTCTTGTGGTCCTGAAGATGTAGTAGGTAATACTTGTGATGAAACAACTGGTGTACTTGTAACAGTATCTTCATCATTACACGAAGTAATTCCAAATAGACTCAAACCTATTAATGGAATCATAAATATTTTTCTTTTTTTCATTTATTTTTATTCCTTCCTTTATAAATAAAGGGAAGGTCTATAGATATAGACCCTACCCAATTATATTAAGTTAATGATTAATTACTTAATTAGTCTAATACCAGCAAACATTAAACCACCAGTGTTTGAATACATATTATATGTACCAGCTTGAAGTTCAACTGTAAATACATAGTAATCATCAGTCTTATCAACGATACATGAACATGTATTATCAGTATTACCTTCAAAATTAATAATAGACCCAGTTGAATCAGCAAGAACAAACTTTTTACTATTACCATTACCAGTAATTAACACTTGCAAAATTACTGAATCTGTTAAATTTAAAATTACTCCTCTTTCATTAGACTTTTCAAATTTAATATAAGTTTTACTATTTTGAGAAGCAGTTTTAACACCGTTACTATTAGTCATAGCGGTTAAAGTACCTAAACTAGATTCGTACAATTTTTGACCACTATAATTAGTGCTTGATTTTAAACTATTAGTTGAAAATTCTTCAATAATAGATTTTACATTAATTGTAACTACACCACTATAAGAACCATATGTACATTTAACATAAACAGTACCTACTTGAGCAAATGCAGTTTCTACATCAGTGTAAGCATTAGTACAAGCTTCATCACTATAATAAGTAACATTATAACCATCAGTACTATCAGCAATAGTTTTATAATATTTTGAGTAATCTGCATCAGTTCCATCACTATAAGAAACAACTAATTCAGTAGTATATGAAGTAGTGCCTACTTTTATATATTGTTCTCCATTAAAAGTTCCACTGTTCTCTTCAAGAATCACAACATTATATGAAGTTGTTTTTTCATAATAAGTAAGTTCTACTTTATATGTACCTTTAGTTAAAGTTGTAAAATTAGCTGTAACATCTTCGTTATTTGCATTTAAAACTTTATGAGATACCTTTGTAGCATCATATTCAACATCTTGAGCTAAGTCATCAGAGTCTGTTGCAGTTAATACTAATCCTTCAAGTGACAATTCTTCACCTTGTCTATAAACTAAGTTATTAGGATTTGTCTTCACAACAATTGATTCTACTGTAGCATTAGGATTAATTACTTGAATCTCATAAGTTGCAGTTAAATCTCCATGTTTAAGAGAAACAGTTTGTTTCCCAACACTATTCATATCATATCCAGAAATTTCACAATCAGTTACTTTTATTACTTCTGTTGTGTTATAGTTTGTATTAACGTTTACTACTAAGCCATCAGTACTAAATTCAGAGCCCTTATTAAAATTAGTAACTGCATTTGTAGTATCAACTGTTAAATTTGAATATTCAACTGTTGATTCTTTAACATTATATTGTAATTCAATACCATATAAATACCATGAGCCTGCACTAATATTATTAGCATCATCTTTTTTATCAGCATAAATATAATATGTTCCAGCTTTCAAATCAACAGTATAAGCATCAGGAGTGTTTTTTTCACTTAAAAAAGAATAAGTATTAGCACCATTATCGGTAATAATTATTTTACGATATGTTCCTTCACCACTTCCTCTGGCAGCTACAGTAACTTTGGCATCATTAGCTAAAGTTAGAGTAAGTACATTAGGATTCTTTACAACACCATTTTCTAACTCTAAAGTTGGCATATTGTTGTCTACAGCGCTACCTTGCAAGTTTAAACGAGTATCATAAATTTTATCTTTAATTGTATATTTTTGATCTTTATCTGATGTAATTGCTTTCTTACCTGAAGCCGCACCAGTTACATAAAGAGAATTTCCATTACTTTCTAACAACTTAGTAGATGCTGCAAGTGCAGGAATTGAAACAGAATCATTAAATTCTAACATTTCAGTTATTGTATGCATAACTTCAGTAACACTGATTTCATAATAGTCAAATTTTGTACCTACTGTTACTTCTACATAATAAGTTCCAGCTTGTAAGTTGCTTGTAGAAGCTTCCACTTCACAATCTTCATCTTTATATAATTTAACGTCAATTTCAGACTCTTCTGCAGTAACACGAGAACCATCTGACATAATTTTTGTTACAACTAATCCTTCATAAGAGAAGTTATCACCTATAACAAATGACTTCTGTATATCACCACTTATTACTATACTTGAAATTTCTGCTTTAGGTGTAGAAGATGTTGTTGAACTAATAACCGGCGATGTTTGTCCATTATTTGTACCTGATGTTGGTGTAGTAGGAATTACACTACTTGAACCATTATTATTATTAGTTGTTGGCGTTGGTGTAGGGTTTGCACTAGAACTTACTGCAGGTGTTGAAGTGTTTCCTGTTGTAGTTTCTCCTCCTTTACATCCAATTAAACTAATCCCTGCAATACCTA
Source organism: uncultured Clostridium sp. (assembly GCA_964524125.1). Classification (GTDB taxonomy): domain Bacteria; phylum Bacillota_I; class Bacilli_A; order Acholeplasmatales; family Anaeroplasmataceae; genus CAG-307. The sequence goes on along the minus strand of CAZGBY010000018.1, from coordinate 10,396 downwards.
AAATTGCAAGAGAGCTTAATACTTTAATTTTATTTCTTTTCATATTTTTGTCATACCTTTCTTTTACATTTTTAAAAAAATGCGTTTTGTAAACGTTTACATTATAACTTATTATTTTTCAATTATCAATAGTAAGAATTACACAATTTCCCATTTTTATGAGAAAAAAGAGCCTCTTTATTCTTAAGAGACTCTATAAGTAAAATGCATTTTACATATATTTTTTTATGTTTAATAACACTATTCACTTCTTAAAGCTTCTACTGGATCTTGATGAGAAGCCTTTGATGCAGGAAGTGCACCAGATAATACAGTAAGTAATAATGAAAGTAAAATCATTATAATTGCTGTTGTAGGTTTAAGTAACATAATATTAGGTATACCAGATACTGATTCTACAACTAAATTTAATATTCCTTGTAATAAGTAAGTAAATACTACACCAAATAATCCTGATGAGAAACCTATCATAACAGTTTCTGCATTAAATAGATTATTAACATCTTTCTTTCTACCACCAAGAGATCTAATAACACCAATTTCTTTTACTCTTTCTACAACTGATACATATGTAATGATTGCTATCATAACGCATGATACTACAAGTGATAAACATGTAAATGCTACTAGAGCAATTGTAACTATATTAATCATTCCATTGATTAAAGAGATAATTAGTGATAATGTATCTGAATACTTAACATCTGTTCTTTCATCATAAGTAATAGTTTTACCATTAACTATTATATCTCCTTCTTCATTCCATTTATCTAAATACGCTAAAGCTAAATCTTTAGATTCAAAATCTGAAGAATAAATTGAGATTTCATTAGCAATCTTAGTTCCACCTGCATTATTTAAAGTTAAACTATATGTTGGTAGATTTGAAGATATACTAGTATTTTCATTTGAATTTCCACCACTACTAAAGATTGTTGAGAAAATAGATAAATCAGTTTTTCCTACAAAAGAATAAGCTTCTTGGGTTTCTTTCTTATAACTATAAGTCAACTTATATGCTAGTCCGCTAAGTTTTCCATTGATATATCCACTTTCAAGTTTATTAATTTTAGAAAGATATTCTACTAATTTACTTTCATAATTATCTTGTATGAATTCTTTAGTTAAAGCTTCAGTATAATAAAAACCACTACTTAAACATCCATAAGATATTTCATCCTTAGCTTGTAAAATACCAACAACTTTTAAAACTTTACCATCTTCTTTAGTTAAATTAGTTGCGTTCCAATTATAATTGAATGGAATATCATCGCTACCTGTTTCAGTATAAATTAAATCATTCTTATAATATATAAACTCTCTTTCTAAAAGTTCGTTATATGAAAATTCAGTTTTATCTAAAGATGAATTATAATCTTCATATTCAGATGCTTTATAAGCTATATTTAAGAATTCATCTTGAGTATAATAACCAAGTTGACCAAGTAAAATATCAGTAAGTGCTGTATCTGAATCTACTACCAGCATAACTTCATTAGATGCAGTAGCGACTTTTCCAGATAATACATTATATTGAGATAATATATAATCAGTATTAGAAGGGGCTTGAGCCATAGTTGTTGACATACTTGAAATAATAGTGGAATAAATAGCCATATCTGTTTTCTTTAATAATTCATTGTATGTATTAGTTATAGCAGATATTGATCTTGTATCAATTGTATTATCTTCACCAGTATATTTAGCATAAATATTGTTAGTAATATCAATATCATAATCAAATTTCATAGCTGCATAATATTCACTTGGCATTGCTTCTATATATTTTATATAATCTTCCGTAATATTATTAGTTACTAATGAACTAGAAAATGAAGAATATTTCTTAGCCATGTATTCAACCATAGAATTAACATTTACATATCCATCTTTAGATATGAATTGTTTCTTTTCATCATCTGTCATTAAATTTAAAAGTGATGCATAATCAAGAGCTGATTCAGAGATAGTTACAGGATTTCCTGATAACATATCTTCTTGCATTTCATTTATATAAGTTTTTACACCATTTGATACTGCAAGTACTGCAGAAATACCAATAATACCTATAGAACCTGCAATAATAGTCATAATTGTTCTTTTCTTTTTAGAAAGTAAATTCTTAAATGATAATTTAAACGCAGTTAAGAAAGACATTTTAGCCTTTTCAGGAACTTCTTGAAGTTTTGTATTTTCTCTTTCTTTATTTTCCTCTTCTTCAGTATAAGGATTAGTATCTTCAACTACCTCTCCATCAAGAAGTGAAATAATACGAGAAGAATATTTTTCTGCAAGTTCTGGATTATGAGTAACCATAATAACTAAAGTTTCTTTTGAGATTTCTTTAATTAATTCCATTATTTGAACAGATGTCTTAGTATCTAAAGCTCCTGTAGGTTCATCTGCAAGTAATATTTCCGGATTATTAATTAATGCACGCGCAATCGCAACTCTTTGGCATTGACCACCTGAAAGTTGATTAGGCTTTTTATTATAAGCACCTTTTAAACCTACTTTATCTAAGGCTTCTCTTGCACGTTGTTTTCTTTCATCTTTAGAAATACCTGCAATAGTAAGCGCAAGTTCTACGTTTTCTTCTATTGTTTGATGTGGAATCAAGTTATAACTTTGGAAAATAAAACCAACTCTATGATTTCTATATACATCCCAATCTTTATCTTTAAATTCTTTAGTTGATTTACCAGCAATAACTAAATCACCAGAAGAATAATGATCAAGTCCACCTATTATATTTAATGTTGTAGTTTTACCGCATCCTGAAGGTCCTAAAATAGATACGAATTCATTTTTTCTAAAACAAATATCTAAACCTTTTAAGGCTTCAAATTTTGCACCAGCTACACTGTATTCTTTTTTTATATTTTTAAGTTTTAGCATGACATTTCACTCCTTTTTTAAATAAAACAAATAGATTATAGCACTTTAAAATTATTTTTCTATATGTTTTATAAACTTTACATAATTTTACATAATTTTACAAAAGAAAAAGGACAAAAGTCCTTAATTCTTAGTCAATGTATTCAACATAATTAACATATTCTAAAGTTTTTAAATTAGATAAAAGTGCAGAATGAGAAATATATTTATTATCTTCATTTTTATTAATCTTTAAAGCTATAGAATATACACTAAGACCAGTATTAGCATATGCAGGGTCATATGATATAGAAAGTACTTGAACATGATTTGATCTTACATAATCAAGTAATTTCTTTAAATCTGGTCTAGATAATAATTCAACATGAATATCTACACATTTAGATTTAGATTGTAATTTTGTTTCTAACTTTGGCAAGAAAATCAAAGTTATAAAAATTACCATTGCGGCTACGATTGATAAAGTATAAAAACCAAAACCGATTGAAATACCAACACATCCACTTGCCCATAATGCGGCTGCGGTTGTTAGTCCACGCACTTGTTTACGGCTTGTAACAATAATAGAACCTGCACCTAAAAATCCTACACCACCAACAACACCGGCAGCGATACGGCTTATATCTGCATTAACTCCTATATCTTTTGCAAGATAAGCTACATATACATTTGTAAATGTTACAGCACATGCACCTACACAAACTAAAATATAAGTTCTAAGTCCTGCAAAATGATGTTTAGATGCTCTTTCGGCTCCCATTATTCCACCAACAAGTGCTGCAAGTAAAATTCTTAAAAGAATAGACCATACGTTAATATCTGCAGACCAATCACCGATTAATGACACTATTGGATCTGTTCCAGCTGTAGTTAATATCATAATTATCACATCTCTTTCTTTTTTTATTCATATATATAGTATACCATAAAATTTTGTATTATTGTGATAATTTTTTTATATTTTCAGTAAATATAATAAAAATCGACAAGGTTTAAAAATAACTCATCGATTTATTATAAATAATTATTGTCTTAACTTTTCTATTTCTTCTTTAGTAAGTCCAATATATTTAGATATCATAAAATTTATCTTTGTTATTAAGATTCATAACATCTAAATAACTTGCATATTTATTAGATCTTTAGCACGAATAATGTGTAATTTGATTTTGAATTTAGATTTTAAGCAAATAAAAAGTCCTGAATACAGGACTCAATAATTTTAATATTAGTTTAAATATCTATAATATAACAAATTATTTCTTAATGTTTTAAAACAATTCTTCTTCTGCTGATTCTTCTTTAGATTTAACGATACCAGAAATTCTAATTTCTAATGATTCTCCTACATCTAATGTAATATTTGAAATTATAACTTCATCTAAATCGAATGTTACTTCTCCATTTGTAGTAATAACTTCATAATAACCATTTGGCATTGGATCTAATACACTAACAGATGAATCTCTTAAAGTAAAATTAGATATTCTTTTAATACCATTATTCTTTAAAGTTATGATATAAGTTAATGTATCTCCTTCAAAATAATAATCATTAGGTTTATCTACTACTCTTTGAAGTTCTACAACATCTGGTGTAAATACATTAAATTCAGTTTCCTGAGATTTTAGTGTTACTTTACTTTCTAAATCTCTTTTCATGTTTACTAAGCTTTTTATAATAGACAAAAAATCATCTCCATACTAATAATATGAAAATGATTTTATATTTATACTATAATTTATTTTAAAGATTTAAAAAACATTGGACTAAAATAGATTGGTTTTAATTCTAACATTCCGTCTTTTGATACATCTTTTTGTGAAAACATAATTCTTCTTGATATTGATGAGGAATATTTTTTGCAAAATTTATTTATTGATTTATGATTATTATGATTAGAAGATTTTACCTCTATAGGTACAATCTTAGCACCATCAGTAACTAAGAAATCGATTTCATAAGGATGAACTTTCCCTTCTTCTTTCCAATAATGATAATACAATTCTCTTCCTATGATTTTATAACTTGTGCCATAACGTTTTCATATAGATAACCCAAATTAGCTTCTAACTTATCACTCAACAACTTAGAGTAAATATTCTCAGAGACCAATTTTTTATCATTAAATAATAATGGGGTAAAAAGTCCGATATCTGATAAATATAATTTAAATTCATTAATATTTTTTGTTAATGATAATGAAATATTTGGTTGAGAAACATTATAACAAGCATATACTATTCTAGACTCTATTAGATCTGACAATAATTTTTCATCTTTTGTGGTTGTTTTTTTATTTAAAATATTCAATAAAGAGAATGATGTTTTATTATGGGCCAATAAACTTGGAATAGATTCATAAATAGTAGATATTCTACCACTTGAATCGTTTTTCTTAAAATCCTTTTTAAACAAATTGATTATTTCTTTCTTAACTTTATCTATTTCTTGAAAAGTTTTTTTATTAACATAGGCATTTACTGATTGAGGCATTCCTCCTACAGCCATATAAATTCTAAAATATAAATCAAAAAACAAATAGATATAATTATTTATATTTATTATATTTTAATATATGCGGGGATAGCTATTCGTCACCAGTAATGTTTTTTTTTAATTTATTTTGTAAATAGATAGTTTTAATTATTAGTTAATGTATTTACTGATTGTATTATAACTTAGGGGTCTATACCTATTTGGTACCACAAGTTATTTTTATTGTATATGTTAGTAAAGAGGCAAATGTCTACTTTTTTGTCATGAGCCCGATCCTAGAAAAACAAATGTAATATACCATTCTTAAATAGAATTTAATCTTTGTATTGTTAAAAATTATTTATTAAAACAAAAAAGACTTAACTTTTAAAATGATTACTTGATTCATCATTTATATAGTTAAGTCTTTATATTTCATAATATATTTTTTAGAATTACAAAAAAACTTTTATAGCAATAAACCTTTCATAGAAAAGATCACAAATTCTTAAAACATTATATTATAAATCATATACATTCTCATAATAAATATCTACATCTAACACGAAAGAAAGTCAACCCTTAACACTACCTTTATATTAAAGCCTAATTATTTTACATATAGTTTATGTGCATAAAACTCGGCTTCTGTAGTAACTTCTATTTTTAGCTTCTTAAATATATTAGAATCAACTTGTGGAAGTATTACAGTTGCGTGTGCTTGTGTATATGCAAGATGAGGTAATTGTTTTAAAGCTTGTTCTGCAAGTGGATTTAAATTCGCAGATACTGCCAAAGCGATTAATACCTCATCTGCATGTAATCTAGGATTATGATTTCCTAAATTATCTAATTTCAATTTAGAAATTGGCTCAATAACACTTGGTGAAATTAATATTAGATCATCTGCTATATTAGCTAAGTATTTTAATGCATTTAATAATAGTGCAGCAGGAGCTGATAAAAGGGATGATGTTTTAGATGTTACAATATGTCCATCTTCTAATTCTAAAGCCATTGATACAGTATTTGTTAAATCTCTTTTTTTAAGTGCAGATGCTACACATTTTCTATTAGATACTGATATATCTAGTTCTCTCATTATAAAAGCGATTTTATCAATACTATCTTGAGTTAATTTACCATTTCTTAAATCAACTAAAGAATTTAAATATCTTCTTATAATTTCTCTTTTAGAAGCTTCACAAGCCTCAGTTTCATCACATATTGCAAAACCTGCTTGATTTACACCCATATCAGTGGGTGATTTATATGGACACGAACCATAAATAGCTTCTAACATAGATTTAACTACCGGAAATATTTCAACATCTCGATTATAATTTACTGCTAGCTTAGAATAAGCTTCTAAATGATAAGGGTCTATCATATTAACATCATTTAAATCAACAGTTGCGGCTTCATATGCTAAATTAACTGGATGCTTTAGGGGTAAATTCCAAATAGGGAATGTTTCATATTTAGCATAACCTGCTTTGATACCACGTTTGTTTTCATGATATAGTTGAGATAAGCATGTAGCCATTTTCCCACTACCTGGACCAGGTGCTGTAACTACTACTATTGGTCTTGTAGTTTCTATATATTCATTTTTACCAAAACCATTATCTGATATTATATTATCAACATTATGAGGATAACCTTCAATAGAATAATGAATATAAGTTTTAATACCAAGATTATTTAATTTAGTTATAAAATTATTTACTTGAGGTAATGATTGATATTGTGAAATACATACCGAACCAACATATAAACCAGATACTCTAAACGCATCTATTAATCTTAATACTTCAGATTCATAATTAATTCCTAAATCACTTCTAATTTTATTCTTTTGTATATCTTGTGAATTAATTACTATTATAACTTCTACTTTTTCTTTTACAGTAAGTAACATCTTTAATTTAGAGTCTGGTAAAAACCCTGGTAATACTCTTGAAGCATGATAATCATCAAAAAGTTTCCCGCCAAATTCTAAGTATAATTTATCTCCAAATTGTTCTACTCTATTTAAAATATTTTCTGATTGTAATTTTAAATATTTATCATTATCAAATGCCAACTTCATTGTATCACCCTTTCTTTCATAAGTAAAAGATTAGCACTATGGCTAATCTTAATTATTTCATAATTTTCTTAAATTCATTAGCAAGATTTTCTTTTGTAAATCCAAAATATTCATGGATATGTTTAATTGGTGCAGAAATACCAAATCTATCTATACCATAAACATTTTGTGAATATTTATACCAAGGCATAGAAGATGCCATTTCAATTGCAAGCCTATTTGTAATATTTGAAGGCAATATTTCTTCTTTATATTCAGGACTTTGCTTATCAAATAAATACATACTTGGCATAGATACAACTCTAACATTAATACCATCTTCATAAAGTAAAGCAGCAACATCTAATGTAATTGCAAGTTCTGAACCACAAGATATTAAAATACCATCAATTTTATCGGAAGGCTCAAAAACTACATATGCACCTTTGCTAACTAAATCTTCATCAGTTCTTTTAAGTACAGGAAGTCCTTGACGTGATGTTGTAATAACTGTTGGAGTTCTTTGAGATTCAAAAGCAAGTCTTACTGCACCAATAGATTCTTTAGCATCAGCTGGACGTATTACATTTAAATTAGGAATACTTCTTAACATTGCAAAATGTTCAATTGGTTGATGAGTTGGACCATCTTCTCCAACACATACTGAATCATGAGAAAATACAAATATTGAAGGTAACTCCATGATTGCGGCTTGACGAATTGCAGGCTTTAAATAGTCTGAAAATACAAAGAATCCTGAGCAAAATCCTTTTAGTCCTCCATGTAAATTAATACCATTTACAATCGCACCCATCGCATGTTCTCTTACTCCAAATTTAATATTTCTACCTTGTTTATGATATGATTCAAAATCTCCATTTGCACCTTTAATAAATGTAGAAGGTGTTAAATCAGCTGAACCACCTAAGATATTAGGTAGGTCAATACTATAATGGTCAAATAATTTACCTACTATCTTTCTTGTTGATTCAATAGCTCCTACCTCCCATTTAGTATGTTTTGAATAATTTGGTTTAAATGAATCATAATTAAAGTCTTCATATTCTTTATAAAGTTCAGGATATTCTTTCATATAGCCTTCAAGTTGGTGAGACCAATTAACTTCTGCAATTGTACCTCTTTGCTTTACATGTTCTTCAAAATATGAATAAACTGTAGAACTTATATCAAATGGTTTTCTATGATAATTAAGCTTAATTCTTAAATTATCTAATGCATCCCCTGTAATTGGTGAACCATGTACAGCGTTTGTACCTTCATTTGAAGCACCAAATCCAATAATTGTTTTTACTTCAATTATAGAAGGACCTTTTAATTTATTGGCAGATGAAATTGCCATTTCTAATTCTTCAACATCGTTACCATCTTCTACTTTAAAGTAGTTAAAATGCATAGCTTCGTATTTCATTTTAACATCTTCAGTATTATCTAAATCAACAGAACCATCAAGTTGAATATCATTAGAATCATATAAGATAACTAAATTATCAAGATGTAAATGTCCTGCTAAAGATAAAGCTTCTTGAGCTATACCTTCTTGTAGGTCTCCATCTCCACAAAGTACATAAGTTTTATGATTACAAATTGGATAAGGACCTTTATCAAAGCGATTTGACATATAATTTTGAGCAATGGCCATACCTACTGCAGTTGCGACTCCTTGACCTAAAGGACCAGTAGTCATTTCAACACCTGGAGTATGTCTGTATTCAGGATGACCAGGAGTTAAACTATTAAGTTGTCTAAAATTCTTTAAATCTTCTATAGAAATTGCATATCCACATAAATGATATAATGCATATAAAAGAGCACTACCATGTCCTGCAGACATAACAAATCTATCCCTGTTCCACCATTCAGGATTTTCTGGATCTATATTTATAAATCTTGTAAATAAAGTATATAAAATAGGAGCGGCTCCTAGTACAATACCAGGGTGACCACTATTTGCTTTACTTACCATATCAACACCAAGTATTCTAAGTGCATTAATGTTTGATATATCAATTTTATTTGTTGCCATAATATCTACCTACATCTAGATTTTTATTCTTCTTTTGATTCTAAATTTTCATTTTCTTCTTTTATTTGAGAAACTTCTAATTCATCTAAAGCTTCAGTTGATTCTTTATTTTCTAAAGCTTCAGCTTCAAGACGAGCTTGTTCTTCACGTTCAAATTCTTCATCAGCCTTTTGAGCTAACAAGTCATAATATGCATCAATATAATTTCGTTGACGTTCTAATAATTCATTAAAATGTTCTTCACCCATATTGGCTTTAATAATATCTAAAGCTTTTCGGTTAGATTCATTAATCTTGTTAGTAGTTAATTTTCTAAGTACTAATACAGTAAATACATATACAATAGCTAAACCAAGAGTTAAATATGTAGCAATATTTCCAAGTTTATTAGATAATGCCATTAATACTACAAATACCACTATAATAACTGCAGTTGCTGGTAAAATTATCTTCTTAGAAAAATTAGATGAAATCACTTCACATTCATCCCAGAATTTTAACCAAGCTTCATTTACATTATTAGAATATAATTCTTTTAATTCATCATAGTATCCCTTTTCAATTGCTAATTTATAATTTGTACCATCAACACTAGACCATACAGCAAATTTTCCTTTATTTATAAATTCATTTAAAACTTCAGGATAATCATCAAGAATGTAAATCTCAACATCATGTCCTTCTAAATTTTGAACTTCAACTGGCTCTCCTTCTAGTTGTGCATAAACACGTTCATTTAATTTCATTGTATTTCATTCCTTTCATTACAATATAATTTATTATATCATTTTTATTTATTATATTAAAGAATAATTTTTAAATTATAATACTATTGACTATATATAAAAGAGGCTGTGAAAAAACCTAACTTTTAGAAAGGTGGGTTTCACAGTCCTTTTTGTCAT
>CAZGBY010000017.1:0-28725 GCA_964524125.1 uncultured Clostridium sp. | reverse complement strand
TTAAATGAGAATTTATTTAATAAACCTACCTACCTACCTTAGATTTTAAAGAACCTGTATTACAATTATAATTACTTTAATTTACCTGATAATATAGTGTAAATGTGCAATGAAACAGAATTTTAAAATACAATTTAAATAAAAAATATACTATTAAATAATGCTAAAAAAATAAAAATGTAAAATTCATAGAAAAATACCAAATTTATACTTAAAAAGCTAAAAAATAGCTAAAAATCCTAAAAAAATGAAAAAAATAAAAAAATTAAAAAAAAATTAAAAAAAATCGCAAAAAAAGGATTTATTATAAGTGGAGGTATTAAAAATATGAAAAAAATTTTAAAAACTTTATTTATCATTTTAGCTGCATTTTGCTTATTTGTAACTACCAACAAATCAGATGCAGCAACATTCACAGTGCTTGATTTAGGTGCTGGAAAATCTATAATTTCCCAAAGTTATATGACATTTACTCAGTCTAATGGTGTTTATACTGTAAAAACCATAGGTGCATTTGAAATGAAAAAAGGAGAAGTATTTGCAGTATATGGATCATATGATTTTGTTGGAGATATTTCAAAAACTACAGGAGTAAGCTATAGAATTTATAATTCTTTAGGTAGTTATAAAGATTATAATTCTAAATGGCAACGCGGTGGTTGGTATGGAACTGCATTCTTGGAAAATAGTACTGGAGAAGATGGTTATATAGAAATCTTAGACTTTGGTGTTCCTTATGGAATGTGGAGCGATGATGTTGTTGAAGAAGTAGAAGTAAGGAGGGCATCTGCAGTTGGTGTATTTGATTTTGATGGATATAATGGTTGTTATAGTTCAAACAATTATTATTTAGCATCTGACTCATACACAATGATTGTAGCTGATACAGTAGCTTTAAATGAATCAGATATTCTTGCAAATTTTGTACCAGCAGATTTCTCAGGAAAAACAATTATGTCAGTTAAAGAAAGTAATTACAAACAAGAGGCTGGAAATTATACAGTAACTATTGAAGTTAAAGATAAACATAGTAATGTAACTACATATGATTTAAATATTTTAGTCTATTCGGCTCAAACTGCTACTATTATAGGCCTAGATCAAATACATTTATATCAATCGAAATTTTCTAGTTTTTCAGAAGAAAGTTTCTTAAGCTGTTATAGTGGTTCTTATTATGATTACTCTTATACAATGTCTTTAACTCAAGAATCATTAACAAGTTTTTATTATTGTTATGCTATGGGTTGTGATACAAGTTTAACAATAGAATGTACATTCAGTGATGGCACTAAAGTATCAAAAACTGTAAATATTTATGTTGTAGATGATATTAAACCTGAACTTTATGTAAAAAAAGTTGTATACTTAACAGATTATGTTAATAGCTTATCTATAGGAGATATAATTTTATTAATTAAAAATGGATTAGCTACTCAAAATGTTTCTGCAGAAAATATAGAATTAATTGGTTTAGATGTAATTCCTACAGAAGCTGGAAAATATGACATTAATTTCTTGTATGATGATGAAGATGGACAAACAAAGAATGGAGAATTAAATTTAGTATTAAAAGATAATTATGATATAGATAAATACGTTAATACTATTTTGACAAAGACTGAATTAGTTAAATCTTTTACTAGTACTAATTTAATCCAATTAATTGAACAAGAACTTTTAAGCAAAGGCATCAACGCTTCAAATATTATCATTACAAGTGAAAATGATTCTATTCCTTCAAATGTTGGTGAATATGAAATTACATTTACATATGAAGAGGGAAATTTAACTCAAAATGGTTGTTTAACATTAACATTAACTGATATAGAAGATTCTAAAGAAACTAATAGTTATACAACATATTATGTAATTGGAATAGTTTCAGTTGTTTTGATTGGTATTTGTTTAATTGCTTACAAGAAGAAACGTCAACATATGTAGCGTTTTAAAATAAAATATGATATAATCACCTTATCTAAAAGTAAGGTGATTTTTTATGTTTAATGAATCGATATGTGCAATTGCAACTGCATATGGTGTAGGAGCTATTTCAATCATTAGAGTTAGTGGTGATGATTCTTTAACAAAAGTTAATAAAATCTTTAAGGGTAAAAATTTAACACAAGTTAAACCAAATACTATTAATTATGGTTATATCATTGATAATGATGAAATCATTGATGAAGTGTTAGTTTCTGTATTTCATGGACCAAAATCGTTTACAGGAGAAAATTCTTGTGAAATAAGTTGTCATGGTGGAATTTATAATACTAATCGTGTCCTTGAGGTATTACTTAAAAATGGAATAAGACTTGCTGAACCTGGTGAATTTTCAAAACGTGCTTTTCTTAATGGAAGAATCGACTTATCACAATCAGAAGCCATAATGGATATAATATCATCTTCGAATGAACTTGCTCTTAAAGCTTCAATTCATTCTTTAAGAAAAGGTACTACTAATCTAGTAAATGATTTAAGAAGTAACCTACTTGATTTAATAGCTAAAATAGAAGTTAATATTGATTATCCAGAATATGATGATGCAATTGTAATGACAGATGAAATTATATCACCAATACTTGAAAAGATTATTTTGAAAATTGAAGATATAATAAAGCATTCTAAAATAGGTGTAATGGCAGTAAATGGAGTAAAAACCGCAATTGTTGGTCGTCCTAATGTAGGTAAATCATCTTTGCTTAATATGTTATTAGAAGAAGAAAAAGCGATTGTAACAGATATTGCAGGTACTACAAGAGATATTATAGAAGGTGAATTAACCTTAGGTAATGTAACGTTAAAACTTATAGATACTGCAGGTATTAGAAAAAGTACAGATGTAGTTGAAAAGATTGGTATAGAACGTTCTCGCAAAGCAATATCTGATGCTGAAGTTTGTCTTTTGGTACTTGACTCTTCAAGACCTTTAGAAGAAGAGGATAAGGAACTTTTAAAACTTACTGAAAATAAAGCACGTATCATAATTTTTAATAAAACCGATCTTGAAAGAAGAATCGATTTAGATATTCCACATATTGAAATATCAGCTTTAAAACAAGAGGGTATTACTATCTTAGAAAAATCTTTACTAGATATTACAAAAATTAATGAATTTAATGCTAATGACAATAATTATCTATCTAATACGAGACATGTAGCTTTAATGAATGAAGCTCTAATCTCTTTAAAATCAGCATTAGACGCTTGTAAATTACATTTAGAAGTAGATATGATTGAAATAGATATTAAGGATGCTTGGTTAAAGTTAGGTAAAATTATTGGTGAAGATTCACCAGATTTATTGATAAATGAATTATTTAGTAAGTTCTGTTTAGGTAAATAAAAATAAGAAATGGGCAATCATTTCTTATTTTAATATATATTCAATTTCTAAATCATCATCTTTAGCTTTAATATTAGCTATACTTCCACATATGATTGGTATTTGAGGCTTTAAATGTCCAAAGTCAGCATTTAATATAATTGGTACATTAAAATCTTTAAGTACATCAAACACTGCATCCTCCATAGTAAGAGAACAAAATTCGGTTCCTATTTTCATTGGTCTACCAAATATAAAACCTTTTACATATTTAAACCAACCTGCTCTTTTCATTTGAAGTAGTGCAAGTTTTAAATTCCATGCTTCTAAATCACATGCTTCTAAAAACCATATAATTCCATCATTTTTGTACTTATTAATAAAATCATCTACTTTATCGTATATTGTTCCTATTAAATAAGTTAAGCAATCGATACATCCACCAATTAATCTTCCTTTTATTTCAATTTCTTTCGTGTTTAAAACAAGTTTTTTATCTGTATCTAGATTGTATCCTACAAAAGGGTTTTCTTCTGTTTTAAAGCTTTCTAATTCGAATTTAGGATATCCTTTGAATTTAAGTTTATCACCTTTCATTAATTTGATGGTTTCTAATAGTGGTTGTTCTAAAATTTCTTGACCAAATTCAGGTGCACATGGTCCATAAATAGTTGCCACATCACATAAAGTAGTCAGTACGAAAGTAAAGTTTGTATTATCAGAATAGCCCATAAACCATTTTGGTTCTAAAGTTGAAATATAATTAAAATCAATAGAATCTAAAATTTCATTTTGTAAATTACCACCACCAACTGATAATATAAATCTAGAATGTGAAGTATATGCATTTAAAAATTCACATGCACATTTATAAGAAGTATTAGAGCGATAACCTATTTCATTTATATAAATGTTAGATCCTTCAATAATTTCAAATCCCAAATTTTTAAAATTATAAATAGCTTTATCTAGTCTTGATTTATAGGGTTCTAACGTACATCCAAAACTTGGAGCTATTAGTTCAATTTTATTATTATCACTATTTAAGAATTTTGCGTATTTCATTTAAATCACCTAATGTATTATAACAATCAAAATATTTTAAGTCAAATTTAAGATAAATCTTTTTAAATTAAAAATAAAATGTTATAATGAAAATCAATGAAAGAAGGTTGTATAAATGTTTGATTTTTTGAATATATTTAAAAAGAAAAAAACAGAAAATAAAGAAAAAGATAATTCAATGTTTAAGGTTTTAGAAAAATATGATTTAAAGCCTTATAATGAACTAAAATATAATTTAATATATGCCCATAATGAATTACTTATTGATGATGAAAATATTATTATTGCGGCTCGTAGATATAAAAAGATTTTGCTTAAAATATGTTTAGTACATAATTTCAAAGCATTTAATAATTATAAACTTGATAATGAATCTTTAAAAAAATATGCAATTGATAAAGGATATTTAGAAGAAATAACTCAGGATGATTTAGATTGTACTAAAGAAGTCAAATTAATTATTATTAAAGATATGTCCGAAGAGATAAAGAAATATTGTTTTATAAATGCTAAAGCAACTAAAGATTCATATTGTCAATATTTAATTTATGATGAAGAGCATTCTCAACTTTTAAGATTTAGAGATTTAAAAGATTTTGATACTCCTATTGAAGGATTTAATACTGCAATGTATTTTGATTTAGCTTGTATAGATAAGGAGAATTATTGATATGTTTGGAATGACTAAAATAACGAAGAAACAAAGTATACTTATAACTATCTCATTATTTTTATTATTAATAGCCTCAATATTTTTATATATACTCAAATATAGTGAGCAATGGTTAATGATAATTATTATGATATTATCAGTATGTTCCATGATATCATTAAATGGTATGATAACCAAACTTGTAGTATTCAAACCAAAAAAGATTAAATATCCTAAATGTTATTATAAAGGTTTAAATTATACTGCACTTGAGGCTAAACTTAACAAAAATGGATTTAAAATGACTTCTAAAAACTATGGAGCAGGTTTTATTAAAATAGATGGTAAAACTGCTTATAAAGTTATTTTAATTGAAAATGACGAAAGATATTTTAATCAAGAAGATACTAGTAAAGATAAACCTACTAAAGGTATTGATAAGTGCAGTGAATTTGTAGGGTTTGAAATATTTTTAAATCCTATAGAAAATACACTTAATCGACTACCTGATTTTAGTTTTACAGGAGAAAATATATTTTATACTGGCTTTTATTTAGATAAAGAAAAAAATAAACTTGTAGAATGTAATAAAATAAATCCTAATAAACATTTAGAATCATATTTAAAATTAAAAGAATATTTATCCCTTGAAGAAATTATAGAAAATAGTGATATTCAAGAAGAAAAATAGATTATTACAATAAATGTGCAAAAAGCTATAGATCTAACTTATTTTTATGATTAAGAATGTTTTATGCATAAAAATAAGATATATAACATACAAAATTTAATTTAAATATTTTGAAAAAATCACTTGCATAATATTTAAATATATGGTATTATTTTTCAGTAATAAACTTACTATAGTTACCTACAACTATGGCGGAAGGAGATTAAAGACTATGAAAAAAGATATTCATCCAGATTACAAGAAAGTAACTTGTACTTGTACAACTTGTGGAGCTCAATTTGAAACTGGTTCAGTTTTAGATGAAATCCGTGTAGATACTTGTGCTAATTGTCATCCTTTCTATACTGGTAAGCAAGCATTTGCTTCAGCTCAAGGTCGTGTTGAACAATTCAACAAACGTTACAATCTTAAGAAGTAATTAATTTTAAAAAGAATGTGGATTTTTATCCACTTTTTCTTTTATCTAAAGTATTTTAATGATTTAATTTATTAAAAAATAAAGGAAGTTAGAGTTATGAATTATTATAACAATCAATCTGGTCGTATTGAAGTTATTTGTGGACCAATGTTTGCTGGAAAAACAGAAGAAGTGATCAGAAGAATTACTAGAATGGAATATGCTAAAAAGAATTTTTTAGTTTTTAAACCTCAAATAGATGATAGATATTCTACTGATGAGGTGGTAAGCCATTCTAGTTATAAGAAAAAAGCAATTAATATAAAAAATGGAAAAGAAATATTAGATTATATTACATATGATATTCAAGCAGTTGTTGTAGATGAAGTACAGTTCTTTGGTGAAGAAATGATAGATGTTTTGACACAACTTGCAAATTCTGGTCTTAGAGTTATTTGTGCAGGACTTGATTTAGACTTTAAAGGAAAACCATTCGGTATAATTCCTTCGCTACTTGCGATTGCAGAAAGAATTACTAAATTAACTGCCATATGTTTATGTTGTGGTGAAGAAGCAACTCGTTCTCAAAGAATAATAGATGGACATGAAGCTTACATTGATGATCCTATAGTACTTGTTGGTGCTAAAGAATCATATGAATCAAGGTGTAGAAGATGTCATAAGGTGCTTTCTCGTGAATAAAGAATATTACATGAATTTAGCTTTAAAAGAAGCTAAAAAAGCGTATAAAAAGGGTGAATTACCTATTGGGTGTGTAATTGTTTATAAAAATAAAGTAATTGCTAAAGCTCATAATTTAAGAGAAAAGTATAATCATGTTTTGTCGCATGCAGAAGTGTTAGCAATTAAAAAAGCAAATAAAAAAATAAAGTGTTGGCATATTGAAGACGCAAAAATATATATTACTTTAGAACCATGTCCAATGTGTGCAGGTACTATTATTAATTCTAGAATTAAAGAGGTTTATTTTGGAGCGTATAATTATAAAGGGGGATGTGCAGGTTCGTTCATTAATTTATTTAATTATAATTTTTCAAATCCTAGCATTTACTCAGAAGGTGGTATTCTTGAAGATGAATGTCGAGAATTGATTCAAAGCTTTTTTAATAATTTAAGAAAAAAACAATAAAACTATTTGATTTTACTGCTTTGATATGATAATATATTAATAACTTACCCAAGCAGGGGCGGTGAACCAGGTCAGGATCGGAAGGTAGCAGCCTTAAGCTTAGCTCTTGTTGTGGGTAAGTTTTTTATTTATCGTTAAATGAAAAAGTAAATTCCGCTGTGTCACCGCTGAAAATTTTAAAAAAATATGCACGAGTAAAATCCGCAATAAATTTGTAGAGATTTATAAATTTGTGCATATTTTTATTTTATTAAATTTTTTCTTTCCCTTTATAGTAATTTTTGTTATACTATAGGTGAAAAAAGCGCAAAAAAAGAACCGTCTTTCATTCAAGAATATAGCAGAAAGTCTTTTTTGCAAGACTAAATTCCGCTAAAATTACTATTAAATTTAAGAGATTCTTATTATGGCTTCAATTTTAAGTTTTTGATTGATTTTAAATCTACTTTACTAATGATGGAAGTAAAGTGACATTTTTAGAATCAATCTTTTTTATTTGCATTTTATTAATAATATCAGTTCCATATGCTAATTGCATAAAATCATATGGAGTAGCCTTTATAGAAGGCCTAGCGGTTGAGTTGATGTGACTCATCATTAGATTAACCTTTTCTTGATTTAAGAAACTAAATACCGTTTGCTTAGGTAAAACATATCTAATAAACTCGTGATTCTTTTCACAACTACCTTTTTCTCCAGAACACAATGGATGACAATAAAAGATTCTACATCGTAATTCAGCAGTTTCTGGATGAAATTCAAAATCTTCAGGATTTACAAATTCACTACCATTATCAGTTAAAATCACTTCAAATAACGTTTTAAAGTTTTCTATTCCTAATTTATCACAAAGTTCATTAAATGCTTTCTTTATAGTTTCATGCTCTTTATTCTCTAAGAGAATAGCTATTTGAAATTCATATTTAACAAAGTGTAAGGTCAAAAGGGATTTTAAACTTCCATGAGCACTATCAACAGTATCCATTTGAACAATTGATACATTAGGATGAGTTTCGATAAATTTAAGATAATCTTCATAAGTTCTTCCTATTTTATCTTCTTTATTTTTTTTATAATCTTTTGAAACTGTATTATTTCTTGGCTTATATTTAACCTTTCGTCTTAAATCGATGTTTTTGGCTTCAAATAAGTCGTTTTTAAAATAATTGTATATAGTTCGCTCAGTTACTGGAAGAACATTTGTAGCACAAATATGATGAATTGGTTGACCTGCTTTCACATTTACAGAAATTACATGGTCTAGCAGTTTAAATTGCTCTAAACTTAAATTAATACCCTCTCTTGAATCTTTAAGTGTTTCGACATAATCTTTTTGAGCTTTATCAGCATAATAAAAGTACTTGTTTAATCTACAGCTAGATTGATGTTTACAACCATTACAAACCCAAGGAAATTTTTTTAAGTGAGGACAAATAAATTCTTTAAATTCATCACAATAATCAATACAATGAGCAGTGTTTTTTGCTAAACCATTTTTTCTGCCACAAACAAAGTTTTTTTGTTTGGTGCAATTTGGAAAGTTTTCACAAATACAATTATAAAATTTAGGCATTTCATAACATGGCCTTTCTTTAAACACTCTATGGTTCTTAACCTCTTTAGAAATAGTAGAAGGATCGTTTTGAAGCATATCACCTATATCTTTAAGTTTAATTGTCATATTACCATCTTCATCTCTGTTTTCAGCTATAATCTTTTGAATTTTAATACGATCTTCAAGTTTAAAGTGCATTTGATAGTTTTCTGAATTTGTATATTTTGCTTTGGTGTTTATAGTAACCTTTGCTTTTGTCATGAGTGGTACCTCCCGAAGCCACAATTAAGACAATTATATTATAACATTCTTTTGCGGAATTGTTTATTGCAATGTTTGCGGAATTAAATCTTTCATTTAAAATTTTCAGCGGTGACACAGCGGAATTTACTTTTTCATTTAACAGTTTTTTTATTTATATAGGAATTTTATGGAAAAAATGTTTATTAAATAGTATAATAATATAAAATAGATATAAAATAAATTTGTAATGAAAGGAGGAGTTAAAGATGTCATTTTTGATCTATATTCCTACAATTATATTTCTTATCATTTTAGTCATTCATATGATTAAAGGATTATTAAATGGATTTAGAAAGTCTGTAATATTATTTGTTAATATGATAATTGCATTTTTAATTTCAATCATAATATTCTTTATTATATTTAGGAATAACTTTAACGAAAACCTTGTTACTTATTTAGATTTCATTTTTACTAAACTAAATAACCAACAATTATATCAAGTGTTAGGTACTAATACTAAAAGAGAATTATTTTCAGATTATATCTTAGATTATATTGTACTTAATTATTCTAGTTTAATTTCAAATATTAATATATCAATAACTAACCTAATGCTTTTATTATTTTCACTAGTTGAAGTTATACTTAGGATTGTTATGTTAGTAGTTATTTCTATTATATATATAATTTTCAAATTTTTATTATATATTATTTATCTAATTTTCTTTAAAGAAGGAAGATTTAAAAAGAAAATACAAAAACAGTTTTTAGAAGGAATAAGAACTAAAGATTATAAAAAGGGAAGATTATTAGGTTTGTTAATAGGTACTATTAGAGGCTTAATTGTAGGTGTTATTGTTTTAAGCTTTGTAGGATATAATTTCTATTCATTTACTAATGGAGAATATTCAAATGAAGAACTAAATTTAGTTGATGAAGAATTAATCGGAATAGATATTAATCCATATATTGAGATTATTAATCAATATGGTAAAACAGGAGTTGGACATATATTAGAATCAATTGGAGGTGAAAATGGGCCTTGGTATTTATTAATTGCCGATTCATTTTTAACATCTAAATATGAGGTTGAAATAGATGGCTCAATTGTTGAAGGAAGCCTAAATTATAGAGAAGAATTAGGACCTATTATAGGCTTTATTAAAGACTCATATTTATTACTTAGAGATTATGGGTATAGTATTAATGATTTTAGTTCTATGGAAATAAGTACATTAAATGAATTATTTAATACAAAAAAAGATGATATTTTATTTAAGGAAGCATTAGATTGTCTTATTGAAGATTTTAATTTGGGTTTATATACAATTCATTTAGGTCAAGCTTTATTATCAAGTGCAATTGATTCAATATATAATTCACAGAAGCTTTCATCACCATTTTTAAATAAATTATTTAATGTATTATTCTATGGAGATAATTCTATTAAATCATCACAACTTGTAACAAATGATAGTTTAAAAACGACTTTAATTTATCTTGTTGATTTAATTGATAATTTACCTGGTATAACTGAATTATTTTCATCAACAAGCTCAAATCAATCATTAGTATTTGGTCTTACACCATTAACTGAACAAACAAAAAGTAAATATCAAGCTTTAGAAAATATATTACTTTCTACTTCACAATTAATAGATGATTTGGAATTTTTAAATGATGGTTTATTAACAGATGTTTTAATATGTCTTACTGATTATATTATATCGTTACAAGGAACATTTGAAATAGAAGAAGATATTTATAATGAATATAAGTTATCATGTACTCATTTTGAAACAAAAAAAGATCTTACTAATATCTTAATTGATATTAAGGATATGATAGAATATTTAACTAAATTTAATATTAAAGATACTAATTCTTTATTAAATGAAGTCCTTGAAAATATTGATAATGAAGATAGTGAACTAAGAAATTTATTAGATATAATTTTAAATTCATCAATTTCGGGTATCTTGTTTAATAATCCATATGTAATTTCTTATTTATCAAAAAATTTATATAATTCTTCAAATTGCTTAATATCATTATCTTTAGATATTCATTTAGGAAGTTATTATGAAAATGGTATTATAAAAAAAGGTGATTTATATTTAATAATTAACAATTATTTAAATGAATTAAAAGATATTTATTCAATTATTAAGGATAATTCCTCTGCTCAAGTGTTAATTAAATCTTTATTTGCAAATGAAGATATTTCAAATACTTTAATATCTATGGTTGATACTTCAAGTACTAAATATGTAAAGACTATGCATTCAATCATATCATCTGTTTTAATAAATATAGATAATGTAATGTCAGACTCTACATTAAGAATAATTATAGAAGAACAATATATTTATCGTGATATTATATCTTCAGAAGAATTAGTTGAAGCTTTAAATGTTATTGATAATTATATTCCTATTTTCTTTGAAGAAAATTTTAATTATAAAGATGATTTATCAATTGATTTAGTAACTGATATAGCAAATGTCAAATTATTAAGAGGTACAATGGCTGAACTTATTTATTCTATGTTATCAACAGAACAATCTTATTCTAACTATATTCCTTCTTCATATGTTTTAGGAAGAGGAAATGAAGCTAATCTAATTAATTGGACAAAAGAAGATGGTGAAATTGATTGCTTAATAAGTATTATAAATTCAGGAAATGAAGAAAATAATTTGTTGAATTTAATATTTAATTTAGACACTACTTCTGATAATATAATGAATGATTTTTTAGATTTAGATTATGAAATTTTAGAAAAATTTGAAAATGCTTTATTAAAATCAAATGTCATTAATTGTGTATTATGTGGAAATCTTGAAAGTATATCTTTAGCTTCAGGACTTACAATTACTATTCCTAGAATGTGCTTAGAACAGGTTGATGATCAATATAAAGTCGTGAGAGATATTAATATATTTACAATATTAAAAGAAACACAAATATTTGAACATTTAAATTCTGAAACATA
Organism: uncultured Clostridium sp.; assembly: GCA_964524125.1. GTDB lineage: Bacteria > Bacillota_I > Bacilli_A > Acholeplasmatales > Anaeroplasmataceae > CAG-307. The sequence continues at coordinate 16,649 of CAZGBY010000017.1, read as the reverse complement.
TAAAAATGATATTATTAATTATTTTCTTAATGATGATTTCCATATTGAAAAAATATTTGAAAATGCAATATTAAATTCAATAATGATTCAAGTTTTTAGGAAACAAAATAGTAATACTATTTCTATTATTATACCTACGTCAGCATATACTGATGAAGCAATTTTGTACAATGATACAGTAGTAAAAACTGAAGAAATTATAACTACTATTGATTATTTAAAAGAATTACTTGATAGTTCTTCGGGAAATTATAATTTAAACACCTTCAATTATAATGAAATCTTTAAAATTGATTTATCTAAATGTGATATTATCGGTGCTACATTTGCAAATATTTTAATAAAAGATATTTCAAAGAAAAATTCTACAATAATTATACCTTCTAATTTAAATTTAAATAATGATCAATTACAAGAAGGGTATGTAACATCAGGTTGGAAAAACGAAATTATTAATGTTATTGATGGCTTAAATACAATGAATGTAAGCTTTATAAATAATTCGAGTAATGTATCTATTGATGTTAATGAGATTATATTGGAACTTAATAACACTAAGCAAGATTCAGATAAAACTAATCTTGAAAGAATATATTCTAGTGATATTCTAAAACTTACTATTAAATCACAATACGATAAGATTTCTTCGACTTCTACAAAAATATTACTGCCAAAAGATGCATTAGAAATTTTGAATTCTAATGAAGAAGAAGTTTATATTTCTTATAAAGAAATTTCTATTTTATCTAGTATTATAAATGAATTTAATATTGCTAATCTTTCTACATTTAAGGTTAATGAAATATTTAATGATTCTACCAAATTTGAATTCTTAGATAATACAATAAGAGAATCTTATATTTTAAGATATAATATTACTTATTATATTGAAAATGATTCGAGTTTAAATTCTAAAGTTTCTATTCCACAAATTGCATACGATATGACTACAGAATCGGAAATGATTACAAAAACAGAAGCATCATCTTTAATTTCAATTATTGAAATTTGTGGTAACTTTAATTCTTTTGATTATAATAAAATTATTGGTAATGATAATATTAATGAATTATTAGACATATCATCAATATTAAGATATACAATTACTTCAAATTTAAAAGATGATACGTTAACTATACCAAATGAAGTATATGAAGCTTATAGTTTAAATTTAAATGATGAAAAAATAATTCAATCATTTGAATTAAAATCGTTATTTAATGTAATTGATATTTTTGGGTTATCTAATACATCAGATTTTAATTTTGATAATTTCTTAAATATAAGTTCTGTTAAATATATTAATTCTTCATTAATTATGCGAGCAACAGTTACAACTACTATTTTAAAGACTGAATGCCTTGTTGTATCTAAAAGAGCAATAGATAATTCTTATTCTACTAATATATTGAAAGAACAAGAATTAGAATACTTTATAAACGCGATCAATTCTATGGGTGGTATATCTCAATTAGAAGATACAAACGTATCTTTAAATGTTGTAATTGATAAAATTGATATTATTCTACAAAGTGAAATTTTATTAGATACTATAAGTTTTAAATTATACGAAAAAGAAGCTTTATTAGAAAAAGATTATAATTATGTTTCGAGTTTTGCTAGTGATAATAAACTTATGTATATTATTAAAGAAGAAGAAATTAAAACTTATATGAATGCAATTTCAAACATTTTAAAAGATGAAGCAGAATATGGAGCTGTAATTGATTTAAATAACTTAGCTAACCCTTATAGTGCAATAGAAGATATTTGTTCTTCAAAATTAATGCTTACTACATATAGTGATGTAGTTGAAGAATGGTTAAAAGTTAAATTTGGCTCTTTAATCAATATTAATTCTTTAACAAGTTTAACTGATAATGTTTGTATGTATGATAATAAATTTACTACTTGTAGTTTAGATATTATAAATAAAGAGTATATTTTAAATTTTATATCACAATTTAATTGATTAAAAACAGCCAATTTATTCTAGATAAACTGGCTGTTTTATTATAGTGTTATTTCACCTGCTATATTAGTTTTAAATATCTTTTTAATTTCAGTTATATTACTTGTTTGTCCAAGTGCCCACATTAACTTTGTAACTGCAGCTTCTGTTGTCATATCTAAAGCTTCAATAACTCCAGTAGATAAAGCTTTTTTACCAACCTCATAAATATTAAAGTTAGAAGATTCATATAAACATTGACTACATACAACTATTGGAATATTTTTTTTGTTAGCTTCTTCAAGCTTTGTAATAAAATCTCTTCTTATAAATTGTAATCCACCAGCACCAAACGCTTCAATTACAATACCTTCTACTTTAGCATCTATTAATATATCAATTATATTAGGATTTGTTGCAGGAGTAATTTTAAGTAAAAATACATTACTATTAATATTATTATAAAATTTAGTAGAGTCATTATTTACTTTTAATAATTCCTTTTTAATTGATAAGCCATGAGAATCAACAAAACCTATAGCTTCGGTATTTATGGATTCAAATGCGTTAAAAGAAGTAGTTCTAACTTTTACAGCACGAGATCCTAAAATTAATTTTCCATCAAATGCTACAAATACACCGCTTATATCACTTAAAGCTCCTGCGAATGCTGTTCTTAGATTGAATATAGCATCTGTTAAGAAGTTGCCTATAGGTAGTTGAGACCCTGTAAAAATGATAGGTATTTTTGGGTTTTGAATCATAAAAGAAATTATAGATGCAGTGTAAGCCATTGTATCTGTACCATGTGTAATGATGATTGAATCATAGTTATTAATTTCTTCATATATAGCCTGAGCTATTATAGACCATTCTTCTGGTTGAATATTCGAACTATCTAGTAGTAATATTTCTTTTACGTCTAAAGAAAAGTGTAAATTATCTTCAATACCTAGTTTTCTTATTATTGTATCTTTAGAAGATGGTACTAGTCCATTTGGTGATTCTAAAGAAGAAATAGTTCCACCTGTTGTTAACATTAATATTTTTTTCATTATAATATACCATCTTTCTCAAGTTTTAATAAATACTTTGCGACTCCATCTTCATTGTTAGAAAAATCAGTAATATATTTAACATTATCTAAAACTTGTTTTACACTATTTTTCATACCGACTCCATATGTTGAATTTACAAGCATTTCAATATCACCAACATCATCACCAAAAGAAATTGATTTGGGATTATTATCGTTTAGTATTTTATATAAATCAAGATTACCGGTATGTTTAGAAGCTTTAGACAGTCGATACCAAGTACCATTCAAATAATTAATTAAATTTAAATTAAATTTTCTAGCGATATTTTTAGCAAATGTATCATCACTACACGAAAATACAATTTTATTAGAATCGAAATCAATTGAATTATTAAAATCATAATATGTAGTGTGATTATTAATATTAGAATATTCTTTGTTATTAGTAAATAAACATTCATTTGTTTGAAAAGAGAAATCTATAATATTATTATCTTTAAACATTTTTAATATTTCATTACAAGTCTTACATTCAATCGAATTGCTATAAATAAGATTTCCTTCTTTATATATAGCAGAACCGCCATTTGCAATATTATAAGTAGCGTAGGTGTCTTTTTCATAAATACTAGAACTTTGGTATGAACGTGCACTATTTATAATTATAATATGACCTTTATTTTTAAAATGCTTTAAAGTTTGAGATGTAAAATTAGTTATCTTTTTATCACTTGTAAGTAGTGTGTCATCTAAGTCAAATATTAAATACATAAAATCACCATGTATTATTATATTATTTTTTTATTTGATTTAAAAGAGTTATTTACATATTTATACGTTATTTATATGATATTATTTACAAGTAAAAATAAAAAAAAGTCTAGAACAACTAGACATAATTTCTAATATGGGGCGTACAACAGGAATCGAACCTGCGAATGCCGGTGCCACAAACCGGAGTGTTAACCACTTCACCATGTACGCCATATGCATTTAGTATTATATCAAATTAAGATTTAGTTGTAAAGTATTATTTTTATTTTTTCTTGAAAAAAAATATAATTATTATATAATAGAAATATATGCATTTATGAAAGGAAGTTTTCTTGTGAAAAGATTTAAAATTTTTAAAATTGTTTATTATGGTTTTATGACAGTAATTGGTATAGTAATGTGCTTTATTTTACCTTCTTATAATCAATATAATTATTTAACTAAAGATTTAAATAGCTCTATTAAAAATGAAGAGTATACAAAACTAGCTTCATATTTTGGGGCAATTTATAATGAAGAACCTATTTTAAATAAAAAGAATGATAATGGTTCAACTGTTCTTTTATATGAAACAATATGTTATGACTATATAAATAGTGAAGAATCATATTCTTATGCGGATTTAGTTTATATGGGGTTTGTACTTAACCCAGAAGGATATAACTATGATGATACAACGGATTCTTCAGGTAATATTTATAATGATAGAAAGATTCAAGTAAATGGAAATGTTGATATAGAAATTGATGATACTTATTTTTATTATATTGATGAATCTAATTTCTTTTATTTTGAAATTCCAGGGTTTGAACTTGAAAAAAATAATGTAAAAGAAATCAATAAGATCGATATTGTTGCAAATGATGGCAGTTCTTATGTATCATATGATGATTTAAATTTTTCATTTGAAAATTCTGATTTTTATTCTATCGCAACTGAATATAGAGATTTAGTCAATCTATCTATTTATCATAATGTGTTAGAAATCACAGGTAATATTATTTACAATGCTGAAGGCTCACAAGTTAAATCTGGTACAACTTTAAAGTATATTCCATATGGTTCACCATCCTTAAAAATAGAATGTGATAATTTAGATAATTTAACTATTACAAATGCAGAAAAACAAGAAGATGGAACTTACACTCTTTCATCTAATAATGAACTTGAAATTTATGCAAAAGCTGATACTACAATTAATTCTTTAACATTTATTTATGGAAATATTGAAGTTAGATATGGATTTGATAGTGTAGAATCTATTTATTCTTTAAAATCTGATGTAAATAGTAGTGATACTTTAGGTCAAGAGTATGATTATGATGATGTTAATGAAAAGTATAACACTTGGAAAGAAAACTATGATAAATATTCTGATACAGGATATAAAATAGCTGATTTTTCATCTATAATTACAAAAGCGAAAGTAATGGCTGTTGTACAAGTTGTAATTTACTTCTTAATCATTTTTATTATTGGTGATTTTATTGTTGGCAAACGTCATATTCTTAATTTATGCTATAAGTTATTTGGTAAAAATAAAAAAGGTAAAACAGAAGAAGATGAAATTGTTATTAACAATGAATACGAAGTTAACGTTGTATGTGAAGCTCGTGTACCAGTAGGATATAAAGATAAGATCAGTGTAGTTTATGGAAAAACTACTGGTGAAAAGATGTTATTTGAATTGGATTCCCTACATAACTATAAAATGGCTAAACGTTATATTAATGGAGAATACGAATTTTTAGGACTAGAAGCTAAAGGACTACATTTGATTAAAACTAATAAAAAGATTAATGTACGTGGTTATCGTTTTGAGTTAATATTATCATTTGCATATGATGAAGTTAAACCAGAAGGTAATAGTATTGTATCTTTAGTTGAGACAAATCCTAATAACAAAACTTTAGATGTAGAAAACTCAAGTGAAGAAGTTTTAAAAGACGAGTTCCTTGAAAATGAAATTATAGAAGAAAATAATAATGGTAATGAATAATTTTTAAGGCTAGCAATGCTAGCCTTTTGAGGTATTATATGAATAAATTAATTGAAAACTATATTAAAAAGTTAATGGAAGAATCAACTCCATTTAATCCTTTGTGGAATGTTGAAATTTTAAGAGGTAAAGAGCCATCTTGGAATTACATTGATGGTTGTATGATGATTGCAATATTAGAACTTTATAAAATAAGAAAAGATTTAAAATATTTAAACTTTGTAATAAATTATGTCGATTATTTTATAAATGAAGATGGAACTATAAAAGGATATGATCCTAAAAACTATTCTTTAGATGATATGTCAGAATCTAGAATATTATTTGATTTATATAAATATACAAAAAATGAAAAATATATGCGTGCTATAAAATATACATATACACAAATATTTAATCAACCAAGAAATTATTTAGGAAATTTTTGGCATAAACCTAGACACCCTCATCAAATATGGTTAGATGGTTTATTTATGGCTATGCCTTTTTATATGAGATATGAAACAGAAATTAATGATAAATTAAATTACATAGATATTCATCATCAATATGAAAATGTTCATAAATATATGTATAATAAAAAAATGAGGTTATATTATCATGGACTTGACCCATCAAGAACAATATTTTGGGCTAATAAACAAACAGGTTTATCTAAAGGTTATTGGCTAAGAGCTACAGGCTGGTTTATTATATCTTTAATTGATGTAATCGATTATATGGATAAGACAAACTCGGATTTTAAGTTTTATAAGAAACTATTTAAAGAAGCTTTAGATGGCATTTTAAAGTATCAAGATAAAGAAAGTAAGATGTTTTATCAAGTACCTGAGCAAGGATCTAGAGCCGGTAATTATTTAGAAACATCAGGCTCTGCAATGATATCTTATGCAATACAAAAAGGGGTAAGACTTAATATATTAAATAAAAAGTATAAACAAATAGGTATAGATATCTTTAATGGAATTACAAATAAGTATTTAAAAGAAGAAAATTCAACTATTAGACTTGATGGTATATGTTTACTTGCAGGTCTTGGAAATGATAAAAAAAGAGATGGCTCTTTTGAATATTATATTTCAGAACCTATAGTTTCAAACGATGCTAAAGGAGTAGCTCCGTATTTACTTGCATATATAGAAACAATAAGGTAGAAACTATCAAAAATTGACATTTTATATAAAATATGCTATTTTATACTAGCAATTATTTAAGAAGGAGAGTAAAGCATAAGCTTTACAATGTTGTTTATGAAAAAAATAAGAAAAGCTGTTATTCCAGCTGCAGGATATGGTACTAGATTTTTACCAGTTACAAAATCAATCGCAAAAGAAATGTTACCAATAATTGATACTCCAACTATTGAATATATTATAAGAGAAGCCTTAGATAGTGGTATTGAAGAATTTTTAATTATTGTCTCAGGTAATAAAAATGCAATTATTGATTATTTTGATAATAATTTTGAACTTGAATATCAATTAAAACAAAAAGGTAAAACTAAAGAATTAGAATTAATTTGTGACTTACCTTGTAGAATTAATGTTCATTTCATTCGTCAACATGAACAATTAGGCTTAGGGCATGCAGTACTTTGTGCTAAAGAATTTATCACCAATGAACCATTTGCCCTACTTTTAGGTGATGATGTTTATGTAGGTAATGGTAAACCTGCACTTGCTCAATTAATTGATGCGTATAACGTGACATCATCATCTATTTTAGGTACTTTAAAAGTATCTGATAATGATGTATCTAAATATGGTATTTGTAAACCAGCCTACGAATCAAAAGATCGAGTTGTAAAACTTGAATCTGTTGTTGAAAAACCACGTGTTGAAGAAGCCCCATCTAATTTAGCTATTGGTGGACGTTATATTTTAACTCCTACAATCTTTAAATACTTAGAAACTCAAACAAGAGGAGCTGGCGGAGAAATTCAACTTACTGATGCAATTTTAAGACTTATGCAAGAAGAAGATGTTTATTCTATGGAAGTTGATGGAAAACGTTATGATATAGGTTCTAAAATCGGATTTATAACTGCTACGCTTGAATTTGCTCTTAAACGTGATGATTTACGAGATGATGTACTTAATTTGATTAAGAATTTAAAATAATTCGATTTTTATAAAAAAATAAACGAATTTAAAAACTTATTATATAAAAATATGTTAGAATATAAACATCTAGCATATTTTTTATTTTTGGAGGTTTATTATGGAACTTAAATATACTAATCCAATTTTACATTTTGATTTTTCAGATCCTGACTGCATAAGAGTAGGTAACGACTTTTATATGATCGCATCTAGTTTTAATTATTTGCCAGGTATTCCATTACTTCATTCTAAAAATTTAGTTGAATGGGAACTTATTAATTATATTGTGCCAAAACTTGATGATTATTTTGATGAAGTTCATCATGGTGAAGGATTGTGGGCTCCTTCAATTAGATATCATGATGGTTGGTTTTATGCGATTATACCTGATCCCGATAGAGGAATATTTGTAACTAAAACAAAAGATCCATATTCTAAATGGGAAGATATGTGGTGTGTTATTGAAGGGTGTGGTTTAATTGATCCTTGTCCTATATGGGATGGCGACAAATGTTATATTGCTGTAGGGTTTGCTAAAAGTAGAATAGGATTCAATTCGAAGATTGGAATTTTTGAAGTTTCTTGTGATTTAAAACATCAAATTAGTGATACATATCAAATAGTTTATGATGGAGTAAATAACAATCCGACAATAGAAGGCCCTAAATTTAATTATCGTAATGGATATTTCTATATTATGGCACCGGCTGGTTCTGTAAAAGGTGGATGGCAAGTAGCCTTAAGAAGTAAAAATATATACGGTCCTTATGAATCTAAAGTAGTATTAATGCAAAATGGTACTAAAATTAATGGACCGCATCAGGGTGCATTGATTGATTTAGATGATAATGATAATTGGGCATTTATCCATTTTCAAGATATGTGGGCATATGGAAGAATTGTACATTTACAACCAGTTACTTGGCATAATGATTGGCCAATTTGTGGACATTGTGGAGATCCTTTACTTGCGGGGGCACCTGTTTTAGAAAGTAAATATCCTATTAATATAAAAACTGATTATAAAATAAATTTGGAAGAAGATTTTAAAGATGGTAAATTGTCTTTATTATGGCAAACTCAAGCAAATCCTAAAGATAATTGGTTTTCTTTTGAAGATGGACTTGTGCTAAATTGTGTACAAACTAAAGAAAAAAATCTTCATTTAATACCTCAACTTTTAACTCAAAAAGTACCAGCACTAGAGTTTGATGTTGAAACTTTATTTGACTTATCAAATTTAAAAGTAAAAGATAAAGCTGGATTTACTATGATGGGTCAAAGTTATACATATTTAGAGTTTGAATGTATAAATAATGAATATTATGTGAGTTTATATGAAGGTTCATTTAAAAGTGATGATATAAAAGTAGAAACTTTAAAACTTAATAGTAATATAGTTAAAATAGAACTTCTAGCAAGAAATGAAGCTATATATGATTTAAAATATCAATATAGGATAAATGGTAATACTTTTGGTGATGTATATTATGCAAGTGCTGGACGCTGGATAGGTTCAACTTATGGTGTTTATGCAAGAGGAAACGGTAGTAGTGTTAAGGTTAAATACTTTAATACTAAAGTAATTAAATAGTTGATAAATAAGCATCTACAGTTTGATTTGTAGATGCTATATCTTTTTATTAAACTCGTCTTTCATAATAGTCAGTATATAAATATTCTATTGAGTTTTAAATATTCTATTAATTAATTTAATACCTTCTTCAATAATATCATAACTAATATCACTATATCCTATCATTAATAAATCACTCTCATATTTATTAGAAAAATCATTTATAAAATTTATTTTTATCCTATTACTTTTAAGTAATTCTTTAATGTTTTTAATTTCTATCTTAGGCTTTACAATTATAGCTAAATAAGATTCATCATTAATAATATCAAATACTTCCTTATCAATTAAAGATACAATTAAATCTTTTTTCTTTCTAAAATTATTTCTTAGTTTATTAATATGAGATAAATAATATTGCTCTAAATATTTAGTTAATACCATTTGTTCTATTGTAGATACACTACAAGCTGAGAAACTATATGTTTTATCATATAATGATACTAGTTTTAAAGGTAATACCATAAATGATAATCTAAAAGAAGGACATATACTTCTAGAAAAAGATTCTATATATATAACATTTTCAGATAATGAAAATAAAGGTTTAGTAATAAAGGGTTTTAATGTAAAATCACTATCAAATGAATCTTCTACAATATAACAATTATTATTCTTAGAATACTCTATTAATTCATATTTTCTTTTACTTGTCATCTTAATACCTAAAGGAAATTGACAATATGGTGTTGTATATATTAAATCAGTCTTATATTTAGGTATTACTATACCACTTTCATCTATTATTTGATACTTAATGTTTTTATTATGATTTTTAAATATTTTATTAATTTTTTGATATCCAGGATCTTCAATACATACATCATTACTATTTGTAATTTTAAGTATTTGAGGTATTAATGTATCAATTCCACTTGAAATAACAATTTGGTCAGTATTTACATATATACCTTTAAATTGATATAAATAATTACAAATAGTTTTTCTTAAGTTTAAATCACCTTTAAAATTAGTTTTATATATATAATTATTATTTTGTAATATTTCTTGATATATCTTTTTAATATGTTTAGTTGGTATTAAACTATCTTCAATTTCTGAAGTTGTAAAATCATATTTAATATTTATTTCATTGTATTGTTTAATAATATTTATATTAGAATAAATTTTATTATCTTTTATAAAATTATTATTAGAAATAAAATATCCTACTTTAGGTATTGTATAAATATAACCTTCATCTTCTAAAATATTATACGCATTAATAATTGTATTTATACTTACTCCCAAATGTGATGCTAAGTTTCTTTTAGAAGGTAATTTATCATTATATTTTAAAGTATTATTTTCTATTAATTTAATAATATTATTAGCAATATCTATCATTTTAAGTTTGTTTTTATCTAATTTAAATGTTAATAACTCCATATCTGGTTCCTCCAAATATTTAATTTCTGGTTCTTGAAAAAGAACCAATTTTATTATTTAATATTATATATAAAATTCATATAGTGAACAAGGGGTTTTATGATGGAAAAACAAAAATCAATATATAAAATGATAATATGTGCAATATTCTCTGCACTTGCATTTGTAGGTACAATGATACAAATACCATTACCTTCAGGTGGAATGATCCACTTAGGTAATTTTGTAGTTATTATATCTGCTTTGCTTTGTGGTCCTTATGTAGGAGGTCTAGCTGGTGGTTTAGGTTGTGGATTATATGAACTTTTAATAAGAAGTAATCCTATTGGATTTATTCAATATTTTTTACTAAAGTTTATTATGGGATTAATTGTTGGACATTTATTTAGAAAGATAGTAAATAATAAAATAAAACTAAATTATAGTATTTTACTTGTTATACTTGGTAGTATAATGTGTATTTTTACATCGCTCGTTATAATATTTTACAACAATAATTTAGTAAACTTATCTTCATCTATAAATAATAAATTATTATATATTATTCTTGTTTCTATAGCAGGATATTTATTTTCAATATTATTTATATTTGCAGGTATATTTTCAAATAAATTAAATATTTTAACTCGTCTTGTAATGTTTGTGACTACTATATCTGTATTTGTAAATCTATGCTTAGAATTTATGTGGAAACTTTTATATAATAGATTTGTAGAAGACTTATCTTTTAATGGCGCATTAATTAAAGGAATATCTTCTATACCTTCTTGTATTTTAACAGGATGTATTACAGTAGGGATAAGTTCATTAATATATTATAGAGTTTATCTATCTACTAAAGATTTAAATAAATTAAATGATATTGAAATAGGAGAATTTATAGATGAAGAATAAATATATTTATTTAATAATTGCACTTATAATATCTATATTATTAGCTTTAGCATTGTTATTTATTAATAAGTATGCAACATTTGAATCCAAAAATATAAAAACATTGACTAATGATTTAATAGGAATAGCACTTATAATTATTGATTCTTATTTAATAGTTTTATTTTCGAGAAATGAATCTACATCAAAGTAGATTTTTTTTCTATTTTTTGATATCATATTATAAGGAATCAGGTGTATTTATGAAAACAGCTTTAGTTATTAAAATGTTAAACTATTTAGCGTCAGTTAAAATCGCAACTCGTGAAGAATTATCTAGACTTTTAGAAGTTTCCCCACGTTCTATTACAGAATATAGAAAAGAACTAGAGGATGCTGGTTATTCTATTTGTTATAAACATGGCGCAGGAGGAGGATATTATTTAAAAGGTGATAATATTTTAGTTAATCCTAAACTTAAAGAAACAGAGAAAAAGGCTTTAATTGAAGCGTCTTCTTATTTAAATAGTAGATATGATTTTTTAAATAAAGAAGAATTTAATTTAGCTTTAGGTAAGGTTTTAAATTCATCATATATTTCAAAAGATTTAGAAAAGCCTATGATTATTGATAGGTTTCCTCTTGTAATGTCAGATGAAGAAATTAAAATAAGATATGATATTTTAGAATCTGCTTTAAAAGAACTTAAAAAAGTTTCAATATCTTACTTATCAAGTAAAAATAAAATAAGTAAGCATATAATTCATCCATATAAATTATATATGTATAATCTAGCTTGGTATGTTTTGGCATTTAATGAAACGATAAATGATTTTGGATATTTTAAATTAAATAGAATAGAAGATATTCAAAAATTAAAAGAATCTTATACTATATCTTTAACATTTAATGAATGGGATTATTTAGATAAATTTGGCATGAAAAATAATGGAGAATATTATTCTATATCATTAGAACTAAAAGGACCTTATGCAGCACTTGTAAAGGAAAGATATTATGGTAAGAATCAAGAAATTATATCCATAGATGATAAAACTACTATTTTAAATGTAGATATGCAAAATTTATCTAATATTAAATCTTTTATTTTAGGATTTGGTTCTTATTGTAAGGTTCTAAAACCTCAAATAATTAAAGATGAACTAAAAAAAGAATTAATTAAAATGAAAGAAGGACTAGAATAGTGAAAACAATTTTTTTTGATTTTAATGGTACTATTATTAATGATGTAGATTTATGTTTTGATATATTAAATAAAATGTTAGAAGATAATAACTTACCTAAGATAACTAAGGAAAGATATAAAGATATATTTACATTTCCTATAAAGGAATATTATCAAAAGGCTGGATTTGATTTTAAAAACAAATCATTTGAAGAACTATCTTTAGATTTTATTAAATTATATCAACAACCGTCATTATCATGTCCGTTATATGAGGGCGTTTGTGAGTGTTTCAAACATTTTAAAGAAAAAGGATATAATATTGTTGTTTTAAGTGCCTCACAAATAGATAATTTAAAAGAACAATTAGAACATTTTAATATTTCATCATATTTCGATGCTATATTAGGTATATCTAATATTTATGCTAAAAGTAAAATAGATATAGGTCTTAACTATATAAATGAAAATCATTTAAATAAAGAAGATTGTATTATGATTGGTGATACTTTACATGATAAGGAAGTATGTGATGCACTTGGTATTAGATGTGTACTATTTTTGCAAGGTCATCAATATTTTAAAGTGTTAAATACATCTAATTGTAAAATTGTTTCTTCATATCAAGAGTTTGAAGACTGTGTAGGTGATTATTTTGATTAATGTAATAAAAGAAGATTTTAAAGATTTTAAAGCACAAGAATTTCCTTATGATAAAGAACATTCTGCACTTGGTGAATATCATTTTATTAAACATGAAGGATATTGTGGTTCATTTTATGACCCTATAAGTTTACATCAATGGCGTGGACTTGGTGGTTCTTGGCTTTTTACTGAGGCTTTTGGTAAATATTATTTAGAACAAAATAGAGGGGATTTTACACATGGACATTTCGAAGATGTCAGTGCTATATTAGTTTATAAAGAAATGTTATATGCAAAATATAATTTAAGTTTTTATATGACATTGCTTGAGGTAAATAAACCTTGTGGTATGTGTTTTAATTATATTCATAATAGACTTTATGATGCCTTAACTTTTGATGGGACATATTTATATTTATATCACAAAGACCAGGATGAATTAACTTATTATCATAAACAAGAATTTAAAATGGATTCCTTAGAAGAATATTTTATAGAATTTAAATGGTCTGATACATTTGATTTATATATAAATGGTAAATTAATAATAAAAACTAAAGTAGATTTTATTAAATCTAAGGTTTCATTTATAGGTAAATCACCAGCTAGATTTAGAGAATTATCTGTTGATATGACAATTGAAAATCATAAAGAACATTTAATTAATAAAGCATTAGAGATTAATAGATTGAATATAAAAAGAGAAAAATATCCTAAACCTAAACTTATTCATAAGATTAATTTAAATGGGTATGGTTCAGGAAGACAACTTAGAATTTCTTATTTAGATGGAAAACCAGTATTTTTATTTGCCCAACATCAAAAGAGAATGTACAGAGACGCATTCGCAAGACTTTCTTGTTTAACACTATTTGATTATGATGGAAACATTTTATGGACTATAGGTCAACCTAATAAAGAAGAAAATGGACCTATTAGTTGTGATTTGCCTTTTCAAATAGTTGATATCAATAATGATGGTAAAGAAGAAGTTATATTTGCAATGGATTTTTATGTTTATATAATAGATTTAAGAAGTGGTGAAATTTTAAGTAAAATGAAAACTCCATATGTAAAGAATGATCCTTTAGTTGGTGATTATCCATATGATTATTTAAATCCTGATGGTATGAGATGCGCTGATTTTGAAGGTTTAGGATATAAGGGTGATTTTATCTTAAAAGATAGATATAAAAATGTATGGGCATTTAGAGCATCTGATTTTAAATTATTATTTAGATATAATCATAAAAATACTGGACATTTTCCATATATTTATGATTTTAATAATGATGGTAAAGATGAAATGTTTGTAGGATATGATATGACTCAAAATGGTAATGTTTTATGGTCGCTTCCTATGAATTCAGATCATACTGATGAGATTATTTATGCATCATATAAAAAAGACTCAGAAAAAAGATTGTATTTAGCCTCTGGTAATGAAGGATTTAATATTGTAAATTTAGATGGTACTATTTATAAGTCTAATAATGTAGGTCATGCTCAAAGAATATCTCTTGCGCCATATAGAGGATTAAATTCTTTAGATGTTTGTGTCACATCATTTTGGGGAGCTGATAATATAATTTATATATTTGATGGTGATGGTAATAAACTTTGTGAAAAAGAATTTGAGTCGAGTGGCAATTTAGTATCACCTGTTCTATATGATGGTATTCACACACTTATATTGACTAATACAAATTATGAATGTGGAGGTCTTCTTGATAGTGACTTAGATGTTGTGGTTCGTTTTCCTTGTGATACCCATCCTGATTTAACTTGTGAAGTGTATGATTTAGATAAAGATGGGGTAGATGAAATTATTACATTTGATACGGATTATTTATATATTTATAAAGCATCTAAATATAAAACTGGACCTTTATATGAAAAATATCCTGATAATTCTTTTTCTAATTATAAAGGTGAATATTTGCTAAAATATGATTCAAAAGATGTTTAATTATTATAAAGTAAATAATTATGAATACTTTGGATTTATTGTTAATGATGAATAAATTGATAGAATTTAAGTTTTTAAAACGTTCAAGATATAATTTATCTATCGATAGATTTCATTTATTTGAAAGATTGATTCAAAATAGAATAGAAAAGTTATTAAACTAGCAAAAAAATAAAACAAAAAGCTTTATTTGACTTGTAAAACACGTAGTTTTATTTTATAATTATATTATCGTTTTTAAACGGAGGATATTATGAAAAAATCATTAAAAAAACTTTTATTAGTTCTAATCGCAATAATAGGCTTAACAACATTTACAAGTTGTAATCATGCAAATACTTATCAAAAATTTAATAATAACAATTCAAATTTATCTAAATCTCATGTGATTAAAGAAATTGATACATCTGATTTAAAATCTTTGATGAAGAAACTTGATAAGAATAAAAAGTTTAAAGGACAAAAGGTTGAAGAATCTTTAAATGATGAAGGAGAAGTTGAATCAAGTTATACTTATTTTTATGTATTTTTAGGTACACCTACAGATTCAACAGCGTCTACTAATGCTCAAGTATTTGATGAACAAGCTAAACAATATGAAATAGATTGTTTATACTGGATTGATACTGATCTTTCTGATAAGAAAATTGAAAAATTAAATTCAGTACTTAAAAATTCAGTTCAAAGGCTTGAAAATTCAACAACAGGATTAATTTCAATTAGAAAAGAATCTTCAAAAAAAGCATGTGAAATTTACTTTGATTCTACAGATGTTGAATGGAATACTAAAGATGGTAAAGCTGGTAGTAATACTTTAACACATATTGAACTTGCTCAAATGTGTTTTAAAAATCAAGCTAAAGTAAATTCAAAATAATAATTTAAAAGGCTTAACTGCCTTTTATTTTTTTATATTAAGTTCTTTGCGAAACATTAATCACTATTCCAAATTAAATCCAGTTTTGAAATATAATTGGTTTATTACATTAAGTTTTTTATTATAAATTCAAAAAAAATAAAAAAAATTTTATTCACGTTTTTTGCCAATTTTCATTGAAATTTTAGAAAATATATTAAAATCTAAGT
>CAZGBY010000016.1:0-29443 GCA_964524125.1 uncultured Clostridium sp. | reverse complement strand
AATTTATTAATATTAAATTCCGATTTTTATTAAAAATATAGTTGCAATTTACATTCTAAATTTTAGAAATTAAATTATTTTGTAAGAATTATATAATAAAATGTCAATGAAACACTTATCATTGACATTTACTTTAATTATTATTTGATTTATATTTATCAAGTAAATCTTTAAATCTATTAAAATGTATTATTTCTCTTTGTCTTAAAAATGATAAAGGTCTTAAAATTTCTTCATCATCTGTAATATTCATTAAATGTTCATACATTGTTCTAGCTTTTTGTTCTGCAGCTAAATCTTCATACAAATCAGCCATATAATCACCACAAGAAGAGTAATATGCTACGCAAAAAGGATTACCAGAAGAATCAGTCGGAAATAATGAAGTACCATGATCAACATAAGAAGCTAAATTATCACTTTTTTTAATTTCTTCAATACTTACTCCATTAGTCAATTGATTAATCATTGCTGACAGTATTTCAACATGTCCCATTTCCTCTGTACCTATATCAGTAAGTAATGCTTTACCTTCATTTGTAGGCATAGATGATGCTTGATTTAAATATCTTAGAGCAGCACCAAGTTCACCAGCATAAGATCCAATTGCACTTACTAAATATTTTGCATAATCTAAATTAGGTTTAGTAATATTTACAGGATACATTAACATTCTTTCATAATTCCACATTAACTTTCACCTACCCAAGGCTTATTTAAGTAACAATATTTTTCAAAATCTTTTAATGGTAAATTAGATATAGAATAATATTTGTCTTCAAAATAAGTTTTTAAATTAAAATAATCCTTTTTAATAGAATTGTAATAATTTAAAAAATCATTATTATTAGGATTAATATCAAGTAAATAAGAAATATCAATTAAATTAAATCTATAAGCTTGAAGAAGAATAAGTAAGTTTTCTTTTTCGGTTTTTACATTATTAAAATCTTCATTTTTGTATTTATAAAATGAATATTCATCCTTAAAAGAATTGCCTAAAGCTAAAGCCGCTAAAGGATTTAATATATTATTAATTATAATCACTCCCATATTTATAATATGTCATTACAATGTTTATATATAGGTAAATTATAATATTATAAATAAAAAAGGAGCAAAAGCTCCTTATTTACTATTCTTCATCAATTGCACCAACAGGACAAGCTGCTTGGCAAGCACCACAATCAATACAAGTATCTGCATCAATTTGTGAAACATCTTCAAGGGTAATAGCTCCAACAGGACATTCACTTACACAAGCACCACAAGAGATGCATAATGATTCGTTAACTTTTCTTGGCATTGCAATACCTCCTCTTTATGTATAAATTATATCACTTATGTTTGTTGTTAGACAACACTAACTTAATATTTTTTATAAAAAATTTCTAATACTCTTGTAATTTATAATTAAATTGTGTAAAATAATTTATATAACTTTTAAACATGTAAGGAGTTGAATGTAATGGCTTGGTGGCAATGTTTAATTATCTGTATTATTGTTTTGATTGCAGGTTTAATAGCTGGTTTTTTTATTGCAAGAAAGATTTTTAAAAATCAACTCAAGAAGAATCCTCCAATTAATGAAAAGATGATTCGTGCAATGTTTTCTCAAATGGGACGTACCCCATCTGAAAAACAAGTTCGTGCAGTAATGAGATCGATGGAAGAAAATAAATAAAAATTATGATTGTAAAATATTTGATTTTAAAGTTATTATTTTGCAGTTAAAAAAATTATAAGATTTAAAATATTGAAAAAAATAGGTCGTAAAATTTACAACCTATTTTTCTTTTTTTTAAAACAATTTTCTTTGCCATGAATTAATCGTATAAAATTTGTTCTATGTTTAATTATTAATATAGCAGCGATAATAGTATATGCTATAACAATAGTTATATCAGGTTTGCCACATAAATATTGTAGTCCCAAATTAGTCCCATTATATCCTATAAAATGAAGTAACCAACAAGTACCTGCAACTGTAAGTGCGGCAAAAGAAGAACAAAGGCATACATATCCAGTTAGTATAAACACAAGTCCAAATACAAGTAAGCAAGAAACTGCAGGTATAGGTGTAAGTGCAAGTACTACACCAAGTGATACAGCTACAGCTTTACCACCTTTGAATTTTAAAAAACAAGAAAATAAATGTCCTATTATAGCTGGTATTCCGTAACATATATATGGTATTAAAGGCTCCATTACATTTAAGGGCTCAAATAAATATTTTACAAGTATTATTACAAGTGCACCCTTTAGTACATCAAAGAAAAAAACTAAATATCCAACCTTTTTACCTAAAACTCTAATACAATTAGTTGTCCCTATATTTTTAGAGCCATGTTCTCTTACATCTATTCCTGTAATAGTTTTACCTATTACAAGTCCAAATGGTATAGAACCTAAAATATATGCAAGAATTATAAATATTATAGATAATATAATGGTTGGAGAACTAATAAGTAACATACTATAACCTCATTTCATTAATATTATACTTTTTAAGATAATATAAATCAAGAAAAACTATAAAAAATACCTTGTAACTTTTTAGCAAATTTTAGTATTTATTTATACCTTTGTTATTGAGAAAAACTTAAAATTATGATAATATAATTTTATATGAAAAATTTATTTAGGATGTGAAAATTATGGCAACTAAACATTATGATGATGGCGATATTCAAATTCTATCAGGTTTAGACCCAGTCAGAAAAAGACCAGGTATGTATATTGGTTCTACTGATTCAAGAGGACTTCACTATTTAATTTGGGAACTTGTAGATAACGCTATTGATGAAGCTTTAGCAGGCTATGGTAAAGAAATAACAGTTTGTTTAAATCAAGATGGTACAGTTACTGTACAAGACCAAGGACGTGGTGTACCTTGTGGTTTAAATAAAGAAACAGGTAAAAATTCACTAGAAGTAATTTATTCAATACTTCATGCTGGTGGAAAATTTGGTCAAGATGGTGGATATAAGGTATCAGGAGGACTTCACGGTGTAGGTGGAAAGGTAGTAAATGCCCTTTCTACTTATTTTGATGTTCAATCATATAGAGATGGACAAATTCATCATATTCAATTTAAGGATGGTGGAAAGAAAGTAATAGATGCTGAAGTTATTGGTAAAACTAATAAAACAGGTACGGTTATTACATTTAAACCAGACCCTAAAATTTTCTCAACAGTAATATTTAATTATGATACTATTAAAGAACGTTTAAGAGAAGGTGCTTTTTTAATTAAAGGATTAAGAATGAATATTATTGATAAGAAAAATAATAAACAAGAATCATTCTATTATGAAAATGGTATTTCTGAATATGTATCTTTATTAAATGAAAAGAAAAAGCCTTTATTTGATGTGGCATATTATGATCAAACTCAAGGACAAATAGAAGTTGAAGTAGCACTTCAATTTGTAGATACATTTGATGAAAATATTGTATCATTTGCAAATAATGTTCGTACTCGTGATGGTGGTTCACATGAAGTTGGATTTAAAACGGGTCTAACAAGAGCCGTAAATGATTATGCTCGTAAATTTAATTTGTTAAAAGAAAAAGAAGCTAATTTAGAAGGTACTGATATTCGTTCTGGTATGACTGCTATCGTATCTGTTCGTGTTGAAGAAGCGGTCTTAGAATTTGAAGGACAAACTAAAGGCAAACTAGGTACACCTATAGCTAAAACCATTGTAGATAATGTTACATATGAAAAGTTTACTTATTATTTACATGAACATAATGATGTAGCTAAATATATAGTTGATAAAGCTTTACTTAATAGAAAAGCTCGTGAAGCATCTCGTAAGGCTCGTGATCAAATTAGACTAGATAAAAAAGATAAAACAGAACTCAACTTATCAGGTAAATTATCACCAGCTCAACAAAAGAATCCTGATATTAATGAACTTTTCTTAGTAGAAGGAGATTCAGCAGGTGGTTCTGCAAAATCAGGTCGTGATAGACGTTTCCAAGCTATCCTTCCACTTCGTGGTAAGGTATTAAATACAGAACGTGCAAATCAAGAAGCGGCACTTCAAAATCAAGAAATTGCGACTATGATTTATACTATTGGTGCTGATTTTGGTGATAAATTTGATATTAAAAAATGTAATTATAAAAAAGTAGTAATCATGACCGATGCCGATGATGATGGTGCCCATATTCAAATTCTACTTTTAACATTCTTCTTTAGATATATGCGTCCTTTAATTGAAGCTGGAAGAGTATATCTTGCACTTCCACCTTTATTTAAAATTACAGTAAAAGGTAAGAAACCGTTTGTTAAATATCTATATACAACAGATGAATTATCAGAATATACTAAACAATATTCTAAAGAATCAATGTTAATTCAACGTTTTAAAGGACTTGGTGAAATGAACGCTGAACAACTTTGGGATACTACAATGAATCCTGAAACTCGTACATTAATTCAAGTTAGGGTTGAAGATTTAGATGAAGCAGAAGCTGAGGTAAATCTTTTAATGGGTGATGATGCAGCTCGTCGTCGTACATGGCTTGAAAATCATGTTGCATTTACACTTGAAGATGAAATAAATCTAGATAATCTATAGGAGGGTTTTATGGCAAAAAAAGAAAATTTAAAAACTAAACTTGATATTTTCCAAAATGAAACTTTCCAATATGAAAAGCTAGAAGACGTTTTGGGAGATAGATTTGGACGTTATTCAAAAGCGATCATTCAAGAACGTGCTATTCCAGATGTAAGAGATGGTTTAAAACCAGTTCAACGTCGTATTTTATATGCAATGAATCATATGAAAATTACATCTACAAGTCAATATAAAAAATCAGCGCGTGTCTGTGGTGAAGTAATGGGTAAGTATCACCCTCATGGTGACTCATCTATTTATGAAGCTATGGTGCGTATGAGTCAATCATGGAGAATGTCTGTACCTTTAATCGATATGCAAGGTAATAATGGTTCTATTGATGGTGATGGTGCAGCCGCAATGCGTTATACTGAATCAAGACTTTCTAAAAACGCTGATTACTTACTTGAGGATATTGATAAAAATACGGTACCATTTATTGATAACTTTGATGGAGAAGAAAAAGAACCTACTGTGCTTCCTGCTAAGTTTCCTAACTTACTTGTAAATGGTGCAGTAGGTATATCATCAGGTTATGCTACATATATACCTACACATAATTTAGCAGAATCTATAGACGCAACTATTTATAAAATTGATCATCCAAATATGACAATTGATGAATTACTTGAAATTATGCCAGGACCTGATTTTCCAACTGGTGGTATAGCTGAAGGCATTAATGGTATTAAAGAAGCTTTCTTAACAGGTTCTGGTACTGTAATAGTTAAATCTAAAATTTCTTATGAAGATTTTGGTGATAATCAAAAAAGAATTGTTGTAACTGAAATACCTTTTGATACTAATAAACAAAAGACAGTTGAAAGAATTGACCAATTAAGAATAGATAGAAAAGTAGATGGTATTGCAGAGGTTCGTGATGAATCTGACCGTCAAGGTTTAAGAATCGCGATTGACCTAAAAAAAGGTGCAAACGAAACTGCTATTTTAAACTATTTACTTAAAAATACAGATCTACAAGTTAATTGTAAATATAATATGGTTGTAATTAGAAATCAAAGACCAGAAAGACTTGGTGTTTTACAAATTTTAGATGCTTATATTGAACATCAAAAAGACGTAATTACTAATCGTACTAATTATTTACTTCAAAAAGCTTCAGATAGACTTCATATTGTTGAAGGTTTAATTAAGATGGTTTCTATTTTAGATGAGGTAATTAAAACAATTCGTGCATCTAAAAATAAAGCTGATTCTAAAGAAAATTTAGTATCAAAGTTTGATTTTACGGAACGTCAAGCTGAAGCTATTGTAACTATGCAACTTTATCGATTAACTAATACTGACGTAACTGCACTTTATGAAGAAAAAGAACAATTAAATAAGAATATTGATTTATACAATCAAATTCTAAATTCTGATAAGAAGTTACTTAAGGTTATTAAACAAGAACTTGTTGAAATGAAGAAAAATATTGTTACTCCAAGAAGAACTGAAATCAAAAAAGAAGTAACAGACCTTTCAATTGATGAACAAGATTTAATCCAAAAAGAACAAAACTACTTTGTAGCTACTCGTGATGGATATTTAAAACGTGTATCTCTTAAAAATTATAATATGTCTAAGCTTAATACAATTAAAGAACGTGACCTTGTAATTTATGAAGGTGAGGTTTCTACAACTGATGTAATGTTAGGATTTACAAATTTAGGAAATTTTGTATATGTACCTATTTTTAAAGTAGATGAATGTAAGATGAAAGATATTGGTACATATATTAATAATATTGCGGCTATTTCACCTATTGAAAAGCTTGTAAACGTCTTCATTATATCTAAATTTGATGATAAACATAATGTTTTACTTGCAACGAAAAATGGTTTAATTAAACAAGTATCATTATCTTCATTTGTAGTATCCCGTTATTCAAAAGCGGTACGTGGTATGAAGCTTCAAGATGGTGATGAATTAATATCTGTAGATATTACTAACAATCCACTTGAAATTATAGCTGTTACTATGTATGGAGATTGTCTACGTTTTAGAACTTCAGATGTTGCACTTTATGGAACTACTGCTGGTGGTATTAAAGCCATTGCACTTAAACCTAAAGATTCTTTAGCATCTGCATTCTATGCAAACAAAAATGATGATATATTACTTTTAACTAAACGCGGTAATTTAAAACGTATGCCAGTAGAAGAAATAAATCTATCTAAACGTGCAAGAGCAGGTCAACCAATTATTAAAAAGATTAAATCTAATCCTCATATAATAGTTGATGCTAAACGTATGACTCCTAATCAATATAAAGAAAATTGTTTATTAACTATTAAGTATACTGATGGTACTGATCTAAAGAATTGTTTCGACATAAAATATTCTAAACAAGATGCAGGAAGTAATATCTTAACTGAAGGTTTAGGAGATCCAGTATTAATGGTACTTGCTAATCCACAAAAGCCTGATGAAATATTAAGTGATTCTTATTTAATAGATAAAGATAATAATATTGATGTATTTAGTTTTGAATCAATGGATGAAGAATTAATCGTTCCTGCAAAGAAAAGTAAAAAAAGTATAGAAGATGAACTCGATGAAATTTTAGCATTAGAAGGTAAGTCAAATAAAGAGCCTAAATTTAAGAAGGTTTCTTTATTTGATGATGAGGAACTATAATATGAAAATAGATTTACATAATCATTCTAAATATTCTGATGGTTTATATACTGTTAAAGAAGTCCTAAATTTTGCAAAAGAAAATGGAGTTACTATCATGGGTCTTACTGACCATGATAGTTGCTTCGGATGTGATGAGGCATATGAAGAGGGGGAAAAAATAGGAATTAAAGTTTTAAAAGGTATGGAGGTTTCTACATTCTATAAAGGTCAAACTGTACATATCGTATCTTATTTTAAGAATAATATTTTACCTAAAGAAGCTTATGAATTTTCAAAAAATATAATTGATACTAGAATAAATAGAGCTAAAAAAATGATGGAAAATATTCAAAATTATTATAATGTTAATATTGATTTTGATTATTTATTTAAGGATTCTTGTATAGTTACAAGAGGTAATATGTATCAATGTATCCTACATTCAAATCCAGGTATTGCACATGAGGAAGCTCATAAAATGGTTTCAGATGATTCGCCTTGTTATATTCCTGCATCAAAACTTGATACTATCTCAGGACTTGAAATACTAAGAAAAATGGGTGCGTTTACAATTTTAGCTCACCCTACTCTAATTAAAGAAGAATTACTTAGTGAAATTGTATCTTTAGGATTTGATGGTATAGAAGCGAGATATCCATTAAACAAATCCGGTGAAGAAGATAAATTTAAAGATATTGCGCATAAAAATAATTTAATTATAAGTGCAGGGTCAGATTTTCATGGCGATGATAAACATGCAATGATCGGTACATCATTCTTAAATTATGAAGAATTTAAAGTTATTAAAGAAAAACTTGAACTTGGAAGTGATTTTAATGAAGATTAAATCTGCTGAATTTGTTAAAAGTGGAACTAATGAAGGTCATATGTTAGAAGGTGATTTACCTGAATTTATGTTTTGTGGTAGATCTAACGTAGGTAAATCAAGTTTTATTAATGCTTTAGTTAATAGAAAAGCTTTAGCTAGAACTTCATCTAATCCTGGTAAAACTCAAACACTTAATTTATTTTTAATAAATAAAGAATTTGTATTCGTAGACGTACCAGGCTATGGGTATGCACGTGTTTCTAAGTCACTTAAGGAAACTTTTTGGCCAATGATTAAAGGATATATTACAAGAAGAGAACAATTAAAATATGCATTCTTACTTGTAGATATGCGACACGAACCTACTAATCAAGATAAAGAAATGTTAGATTTTTTAAGATATTATGATGTTCCTGTATGTATTATTGGTACTAAACTTGACAAATTGAAACGTTCTGAAATCGAAAAAAATAAAAAAATTATTAGAAATAAATTAGTATTAGGCATAGACGATCCATTTATTGTTACATCATCAGATACTAAAGCTGGTATAGAAGATGTACTTAATTTTATTGAAAATAATTTAAATCAAAATCTTATGAGCGAGGAGTAATCCTCGTTTTCTTTTTCTTGAATATTAATTTAGATTATAGTAAAATAAACATATATAAAGAAAGAAGGAATATTATGATTCAATATAGATATGATACTCAACTTTTAATTGAAGGGGAAAACCTTGATGAAGATGTGATTACTACTTATTTTAATGAACATTTTAAAGGTGATTGTTTAGTTGTGGCTGGAGATGATGAACTTTTAAAAATTCATTTCCATACAAATGAACCATGGGATGTACTTGCATATTGTAGAACTTTAGGAGAAATATTTGATATAGTTGTAGAAGATATGGATAGACAATCAAGAGGTCTTAAGGGCTAATATGAAAAACTTATCTAAAAAATATTATCAAAAATGTTTAAGATTTTATTTAATATCTTATTTTGTTTTATGTTTATTTATGTCACTGCTAATATTATTTGATAGTTCATTTTGGATTGTATATTTATTAATTATTTCAATGGTATTTATAATAATATGTCCATTTTTAATTTCAAGTATATATTTTATGATTAAATCTACTAAAATTTCTAATAATAAATTAATGATAGGAAAAATTATTGATTGTGATAGTTCGTTTTCTATCATGCCTATGCCAAGAATTTCATTAAAACTGAAGTTAGAAGATAATTCTGAACTTTCTACAAATGGTATTTTTGATCCTAAAAAATATAATAATTATAAAGGTAAAGAATTACAAGTTTTAATTACAAAAAAAAGGCGTGTTTATGCATTAATGTTTTTATAGGTGATAAAATTGTTTAAAATAGAAGATAATAAAGTTTGCTACATAGAAAATAATCAAATACTTGCATATGTCACATATCCTTTTATTGAAGATGGTGTTGTACTTATAAATCATACTGTAGTAGATGAATCTTTAAGAGGCAAAGGTATTGCAAGTAAATTGTTAAGCTTAGCATATGAAGATATAAAAAAAAGAAAATTAAAAGCGAAATTAGAGTGTTCTTATGCAATCAAGTGGTTTTTAAATAATTCTGATTGTAAAGATATTTTAATTTAGTTTATTTAAATTTAAGAAGGGTTATATAGAAAATGTTTAAAAAAGAAGAAGATAAGATAAGTTATATAGAAAATGATAAAGAAATTGCATATATTTCGTTTTCGAAGTTTAAAAAAAATATAGTATTGATTACTGATGTGTCTATACCTTTAGATTTAAATAAAGATATAGAAGATGAATTATTTAAATCGTTATATGACACTTTAAATGAAAGAAAGTTAAAGCTTAAATATGATAATATAAATACTGTTGATTTATTTAAACATAATAAGCTATTAAAGAAAGTAGTATATAAAGAAATTTATCCATTAAGTATAGTTTTAACATTTGTATTAGGATTTGCGGCTTTTATATTTTCTTGGTTGTTATTCACTACAATTTATACTACATTTTTTAACACCCCTGATATTTTGGGTGCATTTATATTATTAGTATTTGGAATTGTTCTATATATTTTACCTTTTATTTTCATAAGTATCTATTATGTGATTTTAATTATATGTAAACGTTTCTCAAGATATGACTTTATAAACATAGGTCTATATTTCCTGATATTAATTGAAATAATAATTAATTTATTAATTATATTTATTTAGTAGATAAAAAAAAAAAGAACTAGTTTTTATTGAATTTAAATCTAAAAGTGCTAAAATATTGTTATAATATGTCAAAAAATGGAAGTGTTTTTAAATGAAAAGAATGCCTTTTAAGAAATTTGAAATTACAATATTTGGATTTGTAATGCTAATTATAACAATATTGATGTTAATTGCTAATAATATTTCATTAATATTTGCTGAATCAGATTCGACTAGATCAGTATATATATTTAATATATTAGAATCTACATTAATGATTGCACTTATAATTATACCTGCTATTTTTACAAAAGTTTCTCGTTATGAAATACCACCAATTATGGAAATAATGTATATTATCTTTTGTACGGGATGTATTATATTAGGAGAAATAGGAGATTTTTATGCTAAAATTTCTTGGTGGGATTCAATGTTACATTTATCTAGTGGTATACTTTTTGGAATTTTAGGCTACATTATTATTAATACAATGAATCGCTTTGATGGAAAAACTTCAAAATTCTCACCAATCTTTGTTAGTTTTTGGGTTGTTTGTTTTTCTCTTGCGATGGCAGCTATATGGGAATTATTTGAATTTACCGTAGATGAAATATTTGGTACAAATATGCAACAATATTTAGTAAATGGTTCTATGTTATCAAAAGAAGAACCTTTACTTGGACATGATGCACTTAGAGATACTATTAAGGATTTAGCACTTGATTTTGTTGGTTCAATTATTCCTGCTATAATTGGATATATAGGACTTAAAAAAAATAAAATGGGATTTACAACTATTTATCTTAAAAAAATTCCTTCATCAAATAAAGAAGATTTACCTGCAAAAGATAATATAGATCTTATAAATAATCCTGAAAATGTTAATATTTTAGAAAATCAAAAGGACTCTGACTAATTAATCAGAATCCTTTTTACATAATGTTTTAATTTTTAATAATTTATTTTTATCAAAAACATATTTTTTCATACAAAAATGACATAACACTTCAGCTTTACCTTCAGTTTTAATTATATCATCAAGTTCTTTTTCGCCTAAAGATGCGATACCTTTAGCAAATCTATCTTTAGAACAATCACATTCATATTTAATATTTTCCTTTTCTAAAATACGATAGTCTCCCTGTGTAATTTCATTTATAATTTCTTCTGGAGTATACCCATCTTGAATCATTGTAGATATTGGTTTAATATTTTTAAGTCTTTCTTCAATTTTAGAAATAACTTCATCAGGACATCCTGGCATAACTTGTAAAATAAAACCACCTGCAGCCATACATGAATTATCAGGATTCACAAGTACACCAACACCTACAGAAGAAGGTATTTGTTCACTAGATGCAAAATAATAAGTAAAATCATCACCAATTTCACCAGTTTGAAGTCTTGAAATAGAAGTAAATGGTTTTCTCATATGCAAGTCTTTTGTAACAGCAATATATCCATCATTACCAACAGCTTTGCCTACGGCTAAATGTCCATCATTATATTGCAAGAAAACTTCAGGATTGTGAATAGAACCTTTAACTTTTCCATAAGTTGCGTCGATAATCATTTCACCAATAGGACCATTTCCATCTATTTTAAACGTTAAATGTTCACCCATTTTATACATTAAACTCATCATAGCTACAACAGTCAAAGCTCTACCTAAAGCTGCAGTTGCAGTTGGCCAAGTACCATGAAGTTTGCGTGATGTTTCTACTAGATTTGTAGAGTTACAAGCATATATTCTCACAGTATCGTTAAAACAATAAGCTTTTACAGTATAATCGTTCATACTATTACCTCCAATTTATTACTTACTAATTGTATCATAAACAAAATTAAATTGCTATAAATTATTTCATATAAAAACATTATTATATATAATATAATAATAAAAAAACTCTTAAAAAAACATTTTGACAATCAATCATTTTGAATGTATTATATTGTAAGGAGATGATTTCATTTGAAAAATATTATCATTGTAGAATCCCCATCTAAGTCAAAAACAATTGAATCTTATATGGGTAAAGATTATAAGGTTATGTCTTCTTTAGGTCATATTAGAGATCTTGCCACAACAGGTAAGGAAGGTCTTGGTATTGACGTTGAAAATAATTTTGAACCAAACTATAAAATAATAAAAGATAAAAATCAACTAGTAAAAGATTTAAAAAAAGCTTGTGAAAATGCCAAAGTTTATCTTGCAACCGACCCCGATAGAGAAGGGGAGGCTATAAGCTTTCATTTAAAAGAAGTTTTATCGTTAGATGATAGTGATTATGAAAGAATTGAATTTCATGAAATTACTAAACCTGCCATTTTAGAAGCTTTTAAGCATCCAAGAAAGATTGATTATGATTTAGTTAAATCTCAAGAAACTAGACGTATGTTAGATAGAATAATTGGATTTAAAGTGTCTAAATTATTACAATCAAAGATTAAAAGTAAATCAGCGGGTAGAGTACAATCTGTAGCTTTAAGAATGATTTGTGAACTTGAAAATGAAATAGAAACGTTTATATCAACACCTTATTATGAACTTGAAGCTTTATTTGATGGATTTAAATTAGAATTTGTCTCATATAAAAATAATAAAGATAGAATTGTAGATAAAAAAATAGCAGAAGAAATTAAATTATCACTTGATAAGGAATTTAAAGTATCTAATATAGAATTTAAAGATTATAAAAGAGAAAGTAAACCTGCATATACAACATCTACTTTACAACAAGATGCTTCTAATAAATTAAATTATCAATCGACTCGTACTATGCGTATTGCCCAAAGTTTATATGAAGGTAAACAAATAGGTTCTGAACAAGTCGGATTAATTACTTATATGCGTACTGATTCAACAAGACTTTCTGATTTATTCATAAATGAGGCTTCAAATTATATAGAAAATAAATATGGAAAAGAATATTTAGGTCATACTAGAGTTAAGACTCAAAAGCTTGCTCAAGATGCTCATGAAGCTATTCGTCCTACTTCTATTGAAAGAACTCCAGAAATGATGAAACGTTATTTATCTGTTGATGAATATAATTTATATAAATTAATTTATAACCGCACAATTACATCATTAATGAGTCCTGCAAAATTTAAAAAACAAATTGTTATGTTTACAAATAATGAAACAGTTTGGAAAATAAATGGTCAAACATTACTTTTTGATGGATATTTAAAAGTATATGGTTATGATGAAGATGATAAAAATATATTACTTCCTGATTTTAAAGTAGATGATGATTATAAATATCAAGACATTTTAATTAATGAATTATTTACTAAACCTAAATCACGTTTTACAGAAGCTACACTAATTAAAGCGATGGAAGAACTTGGTATTGGTCGTCCATCTACTTATGCAGCTACAATGTCTGTACTTAAAGAAAGAGATTATATTCATCTTGAAAAGAAGTATTTAGTACCTACAGAACAAGGTAGATTAACATCTAAAGCTTTAACTGAATTTTTTAATGATATATTTAATGTTAAATATACAGCAAATATGGAAGAAATATTAGATAAGATTTCAAAGGGAGAATATGATTATAAAAAAGAATTAAATGATTTTTATAATGAATTTGTACCTATATGTAACAATGCTTGGGAAAACATGGAAAAGGCTAAACCTCAACTTACTGATGAAGTTTGTCCTGAATGTGGAAGTCCACTTGCAATTAGGAAATCAAGATATGGTGAATTTTTAGCATGTTCAAATTATCCGGGATGTCGCTATATTAAAACGGAAGAAAATCCTTTAGACAATGTGTCAACTAATATTTTATGTCCTAAATGTAAAACTGGCACAATTATGCAAAAAGTTGCTAAGACTGGAAAAAATAAAGGAAATTTGTTTTATGCATGTTCAAATTATCCTAAATGCAAGAATATTTATCCAAATAAACCAACAAATGATATTTGTCCA
The DNA here is from genome assembly GCA_964524125.1 of uncultured Clostridium sp. Taxonomy (GTDB): domain Bacteria; phylum Bacillota_I; class Bacilli_A; order Acholeplasmatales; family Anaeroplasmataceae; genus CAG-307. The sequence goes on along the minus strand of CAZGBY010000016.1, from coordinate 15,201 downwards.
AATTGTGGTGCATTAATGTTAGAAGATGAAAAAGGGGATAAATATTGTTCTGCACATTGTGAAAATAATATAGATATTCAATGTCCTATATGTAAAAATGGTCATATAGTTAAAAGAATTGCTAAAAAGGGGAAAACTAAAGGAAATACTTTCTATGCATGTGATTCTTTTCCTAAATGTAGAGCATTATTTGTAGATATTCCAACAGGTGAGTATTGTCCTAAATGTGAAAGTCCATTAATTAAATCTGAAGATGGCAAAGTTTATTGTTCATCAAAAGAATGTGAGTATAATGCTTAAGATGTACTCACATCCTTTTTTAATATTCTTATAAAATAAAGCTTATTCTTGAAAAATACATATAAAAATGCTATAATCTCTCTAGTATGATTGGAGCGGATTTATATGGCATTTTTTGGCTTATTTAAATCAAAAAAAGAAAAAGAAAAAAGTAAGAAATATAAGTTGGGTCTTCATAAAACAAGAGAAGGCGCTTTTAAAACTTTACATGAACTATTAAATAATAATACTAAAATTGATGATGATTTATTTGATTCACTAGAAGAAATATTTATCATGGCTGATATAGGTGTAGATACAGTTGTTAAATTTATTGATGAATTAAAAGATGAAGTTTATCATAAAAAAATACAAGATGCTTCTTTGTTGTCTGAAATGATTATTGATAAGATGTTTGAAATTTACCTAAAGGGTGAAATGGTTAATGCAAACTTAAATTTACATGATGGATTAAATGTTGTTTTATTTGTTGGTGTTAATGGTGTTGGAAAGACTACCTCAATTGCTAAAATAGCTTACAAGCTTAAAAGTGAAGGTAAAAAGGTTCTTTTAGCTGCAGGTGATACATTTAGAGCAGGTGCTATTGAACAATTATCAGAATGGGCAAGAAGAATAGGTGTTGAAATAGTTACTAAAGAAGCAGGTTCAGATCCATCAAGTGTTATGTTTGATGCGGTAAAAAAGGCTCAAACAGAAAATTATGATGTTTTACTTTGTGATACAGCAGGACGTCTTCAAAATAAAGTTAACTTAATGAGTGAACTTGCAAAAATTAACAGAGTTATTGAAAGAGAAGCTACAGGTGAACCTTGTGAAACCTTACTAGTAGTAGATGCTACTACTGGTCAAAATGGTATGACTCAAGCTAAAGCTTTTTCTGAATGTACAAATGTTTCAGGGGTTATTTTAACTAAGCTTGATGGTACTGCAAAAGGTGGTATTGTGCTTGCGATTAGAAATGAAATGGGAATTCCTATTAAATTTATTGGTCTTGGAGAAGGATTAGATGATCTAGAAGTATTTGATATTGAATCATATCTTTATGGATTATTTGCGGATTTCTTCAATGAGTAATCAAGAATTAAAACAACGTGAACTAGTAATATCCTTATATGATATTTATAGTTCACTTTTAACTGAAAAACAAAAAATGTATTTTGAAGAATATTATTATTGTGATATGACATTACAAGAAATATCAGAAGAACATAATGTATCTCGTAATGCTGTGTTTGATCAAATTAAAAAGACCATTAATATTTGTGAAAAATATGAATCTTCATTACATAAACTTCAAATACTGAATATATTAAATGAAACTTTAAAAAAAGATAATATTTTAGATATAAAAAATGATATAAAATCTATTATTGATAAGGAGTGAATTATATGGCTTTTGATTCATTATCTGGAAGATTACAAATGGCACTTCGTCGAGTTACGGGTAAAGGAAAACTTAATGAATCTGATATCGATGAAATGTTAAAAGAAGTAAGACTTTCTTTACTTGAAGCCGATGTTAATTATAAGGTTGTTAAAGATTTCTTAAAACGTATAAAGGAACAAGCTTATGGCGAAAAAATTATGAAGGGATTAAATCCGGGTCAACAAGTTGTTAAAATTGTACGTGAAGAACTTAAAAATACACTTGGAAGCGAAACTAATGAAATAAATTTAAAACCACAAGGTAAAATGACTGTTATAATGATGGCAGGTTTACAAGGTGCAGGTAAAACTACTGCAGTAGGTAAGCTTGCTGTATTTTTTAGAAAGAAATATAACAAAAAGCCTTTCTTAATTGCGGCAGATATTTATAGACCAGCTGCGATTGACCAACTTCAAACATTAGGAAAGCAAATTGGTGTTCCTGTATTTGATATGGGTACTAAAGAACGTGCTGAAAAAATAGTTAAAGAAGGTTTGAAAGAAGCTCAAAATCAAGGTTGTGATTTTGTTGTAATCGATACAGCAGGTAGACTTCATATTAATGAAGAATTAATGGATGAGCTTGTACGTGTTAAAGAAGTAGCAAATCCAGATGAAATCTTGCTTACCGTAGACGCAATGACAGGTCAGGATGCTGTAAATGTTGCACTTTCATTCCATGAAAAACTTTCAGTTACTGGTATTGTACTTACCAAAATGGATGGTGACACTCGTGGTGGTGCTGCCCTTTCTATTAAACAAATGACTGGTGTTCCTATTAAGATTATGTCTACAGGTGAAAAACTTGACCAAATGGAAATTTTCTACCCAGATAGACTTGCAGATAGAATATTAGGTATGGGTGATGTGCTATCTTTAATCGATACAGTTACAGAAAATGTCGATGAAGATGAAATGATGGACATGGCTGAAAAGCTAATGAGTAATAAATTTAATTATAATGATTTACTTAAACAACTTAAAATGTTTAAACGTATGGGAAGTATTTCCAAAATTCTTGGATTCTTACCAGGACTTGGTAATGTTAAACAAGCTATGAAACAAGTAGATGGTAAAGAATTTGATAGACTTGAAGTTATGATTAAATCAATGACTGAAGAAGAAAGAAAAAATCCTAAATTAATTGATTCAAGCGCTTCCCGTAGACTTCGTGTAGCGAAGGGGTCTGGTAGATCGGTTGCTGAAGTAAATAAATTAAGAGAATTACTTGAATCTCAAGTAAAGACCATGAAGAAAATGTCAAATATGTCAGAAGCAGATATGCAAAGAATGTCTTCTCAATTAAGTTCAGGTCAAATGCCTAGTGGTATGCCTAAACAAAAAATGGGTAAAGGTAAGGGAAAAGGTTCATTCCGCTTTTAAAGGATGTGAAATAATGAAGCTTATTGCAACTTTAAACAATATAGATTCATTAGATGAAATTTTAAAATTAACTGATGGATTGGTCGTTTATTCAAGCGACTTTTCTTCTTTTAGTAATTTTTGTTTTTCAACTAGTGAAATAAAAAAAGTTATATCTTTATCTTGTGGTAAAGATGTAATTATTGATATTTCTTTTATGCTTGAAAATGAAGAAATTGATAAGGTTACAAACTTTATATTACAATTTAAAGATGACAATGTTAAATTTATGTTTTGTGATTTAGGTATTTTTCAAATACTTAAAGAACTTGAATTAGAAGATAGAGCTATTTATAATCCTAATACTTTAATAACTAATTCTTATGATTTGGGTTTTTATTTAAATGAAAACATGATGGTTAAAATAAGTGAAGAAATAACTTTAAAAGATCAAATCAAAATGATTAATTTATATAAAAATAAAACTATAAAAACTATATTTGGCTATCATTTAATGTTTCATTCAAAAAGATATTTAATTTCTTTATATAAAGAATTTTTAAATAAAGATTTTACTATTGATAATGAAAATTCATATTTAATTGAACAAACAAGAAAAGATAAATATCATATTGTAGAATCTAAAAGAGGAACTTCTTTATATAGACCATATATTTTAGATAATACATTAGAGTTTAATGATTTAAAAAACTTAGCTTATGGAATTATTGATTCTCAATTTATTTCAAATGATACATATCTTAAAGTTTTAAATATCTATCATCTATTATCTAAAGAAGAAATATCTTGTGATTTTGCAAATCAACTTATATCTAATTTAGATTTAAATATTTTAGATGGCTTTAAATATGAAGATACAATCTATCAAAGGGAGTTGATGAAATGAAAGTAGAACTATTAGCTCCTGCAGGAGACCTACAAAAGCTTAAAATAGCTATTTTGTATGGCGCAAATGCCGTCTTTATTGGAGGACTTAAATTTTCTTTAAGATCTCGAGCATCTAATTTTACATTTGAAGATATTAAAGAAGGATGTAGCTTTGCTCATCAACATAATGCCAAAATTCATGTTACATGTAACATTTTACCACATGAAGAAGATCTTGATAATCTAAAAGAATATTTACAAGAATTAGAAAACTGTGGTGTAGATGCGATTATTTGTGCCTCACCTATAATTATGGAATCAGTACTTAAATACACTAAAATGGAATGTCACATTTCTACTCAAGAATCAACTCTCAACTCAAAAATGGTCGATTTTTGGGTATCAAAAGGAGTACACCGTGTAGTACTAGGAAGAGAACTTTCAATCTCGCAAATAAAAGAAATCAAAGAAAAATCTAAAGTAGAAATTGAAGCTTTTATACATGGTGGAATGTGTGTATCATATAGTGGAAGATGTATGTTATCTAATAATATGACTAATCGTGATGCTAATCGTGGAGGTTGTGCACATAGTTGTAGATGGAATTATGATTTAATTGTAAATGAAGAAAAAATAAATCCTAGTGGTGAATATTTTCAAATGTCTAGTAAGGATTTATGCTCTATCTATGATATAAAGGATATTTTGGATAGTGGGGTTGATTCGCTTAAAATAGAAGGAAGAATGAAAAGTCTTCATTATATCGCAACAGTCGTAAAAACATATCGTATGATGATTGATGAATACGAATCAACCGGTGATATTAAAGATTATAATTATTATATGAATTTCTTAAAAAAAGCTGAAAATAGACTTACAAGTCATGGCTTTTTAAGAGGTATGACAAAAACTTCTGAACAACTTTATAACTCACGAAGTGAAAACCCAACCCAAGAATTTGTAGGACTAGTACAAGGATATAATGAAAATACTAAAATGGTTGAAGTAGAAGTTAGGAACTTTTTTAAACCATATTCATACTTAGAAGTATTTGGACCTAATTTAAAAGAAACTATAATTAAAATCGAAGATTGTTATGATAAGGATGGCAATATACTTGATGCTTGTAGACATCCTAAAGATATTATTTATTTTAAATCTGATTTAAAATTAAATAAAGATGATATGATCCGCCTTGCAAGTGAAGTATAATTTTAAAGATTTAACATTTGAGCTTATTTATAATTATAAGCCACAAAATAAACATGCCTATATTAGAATTAAAGATGGTATTGTTACTATTAATTCATTTAAAAGATTTAATGAAGCGGACATTAATAAGGCTTTGAATGAATTATATCCTAATATAAAGGCACATTTAAATTCTTTAAAATTAAAAGAAAATAAAAAACCTATTATTCATTATTTAGGTAATGAATATATTATTAATATAAAAGAAGATAGTTATAACTTAGTTGAAATTAAAGATGATACAAATATTTTAATTCATACAAAGAAATTAGATAATAAATATATAAAGAAAATAATTGATTTATTTTATATTGATGCTTTAGATATTTATATTAAACAAAATTATTCAAACTTATTACTATCATTTCCTGAAATTAAAAATATACCTACATTTGAATTTAAAAATATTACATCTGCATATGGTAAATATAATAAAAAAACAAATAAAATTACTCTTTCTATTAAAATGGCTAAATATCATCCATTTTATATTAAGCTAGTACTTGCTCATGAACTAACACATTATATTTATATGAATCATCAAAGAGAATTTTATTTAAAACTTGAAAGTGTAATTCCAAATGCAAAAAGGTATCAACATTCATTAAGAAAAATTAAATATGATGATTATTTTTAAAAAAAGTACTTTTTAAATTTAAATAATTAATGTATAATATAAAAAGAAAAAAACTCTAGGAGGTTTATTATGACTAAAAAAGTATATGAATTAACAGAAGAAGGACGTTTAAATCTAGAAAAAGAAAGACAAAGACTTATCGATGTCGATCGTGTAAATAATATTAAAGCTCTACAAGATGCTCGTAGTCAAGGTGACTTATCTGAAAATGCAGATTATGATGCGGCTAGAGATGAACAATCAAGAATTGAAGCTCGTATTGCTGAAATCAATGAAATCTTAAAGAACGTAAAAATCATTACTAAAGATTCATCAGATAGAGTAACTACAGGTAAGAGTGTTACAATTGAATTTATAGGAATGAAAAAAACTGAAACTTATGATATAGTAGGTACTATTGAAGCTGATCCATTTGAACATAAAATTTCTAATGAATCACCTCTAGGTAAGGCTATTATGGGACATGAAAAAGGTAATACTTTAACAGTTGTAACTGAAAAGGGCAAAGAATTTAGAGTTAAAATTATCGAAGTAAAATAATAAGTCAAATCTAGTGATTAATTTCACTGGATTTTTTTTTAATATAATTTTTTACAAAAATTGACACATTTATTTTATATAATTAAAATGGGTGAATTATATGTCAAAGTCAAAACAACTACATCAAGATACAAAAGATACTTATTTCAAAGAAATAATATCCTTTATTATAGTTGTACTTTGTATTATAATTATCTCTAAAATAGGAATACTAGGTTATTATGGAATGCTTATATTTAAAATATTATTCGGTGAATGGTCTTTTTTAATTATAATAATCATTTTAATAAGTCAAATTTATTTTTTAATAAAGAAAAAATCTATTAATTTCCAAAGTGTTAGATTTCAAGGATTTATATTTCTTTATTTATCTATATCATTAATATGTCATCTAACCATTTATGAAGAATTAGGACTTACTTCTAAAAATATATTTGCTCAAACTTTAAAGTTATATAAATCTTATTTTAAATCATATGAATCTTCATATTATGTAGGTGGAGGAATAATAGGCTTAACATTATTTCAATTTACTATTTTAATTCTCGGGAATATAGGTGTAACCTTAATATCAATATCTTTAATGATACTTGGAATATCTAATTTATGTAATCATTCTTTAGTAGATTTTATTAAACATATACTATATTATGGTACATTCTTAAAAACATTTAAAACTAAACTAATTGCTATGCTTTCTAAATTTGCTAATCCTAATGATAATAGAACAAAAGTTATAAGAAAGAATCCTACTATTAATTTATTAAGTGATATAAAAGAATCTCCAAATAAAATACTAGAAGAACATATTAAAGAAGAAAACTTTAAAAAGATTAACGAATATCTAGTTAAAAATGATCCAACATCTTCATTAAATGATATTTATTTAGGTCATATGTTTTCTTCTGTATCATTTAATAATTTATCGTTGAATTCTATTAAATATATAACTAAAATCTTAAATACAAACCTTGTATTTAAATATGGTAATAATATTTATATTGATTATACTAATCACTTTAAAGATTTATTTACTCTTAAACAAGCGCTTCTTAAAACAAATATTAAAAATATACCAATAGGATTAATGCCTAATAAGGATTTACTTATTCTAGATGAACATAATCAAAATTCATATCTTGTAATAGGAAATAAAGGCTGTGGAATTAAAAACTTTATAAAATGTATTATATCATCATTAATTTTGATATATAAAGAAAATATTCAAATACACGTATTAGATCTTAAAGCTGAATATAAAGATTATTTTCCTATAAATGGATTCATTAAATATAAAAATAATATCTCATCTATTCAAAACAAGATAGATGAGATAATAGAAGAATATGACAAACGTCAAGAAATATTAAATTATTTAAATCAAGATGATTATTTTAAATGTAATAATTATATAAAAGAAGAAAATAAGAATATAAAATTACTAGAACCCATCTATTTATTTATAAATATATCACTACATTCTTTAAAATCGGATTCATTAAATAAAATATCATTTTTGATATCACAAGGCCTTAAATGTGGAATATATATTTTTATAATCACAAGAGAAGGGAGTGACCTTGATATGATTTCAATAAATCAATTAGATAAAATAATCTTTAAAACAACAAATTTATCAATATCGCTTAAACTAACTAAATCAGATATAGCTACAACCCTTGATTCAAAAGGAGAAATTTTATATATAGAAAATGATCATATTCGTCATGCAGAAACTCCCTTTATATCAACATCAGATTTTATGAAAATTATTAATAAAATTACTTTTTAAGTATTTGTTTAATTTTAATATTTTGTACTTTTAAAGCAAGTTCATATTTACCAGTATCCTTACCTTCATAGTAAGTATGACCTCTTATTTCTTTAGGCATATATTCTTGATATACAATACTACCTTCATAGTCATGAGGATATTTATATAATATACCACCTTTAATTTCTCTATTTAATATATTTTTAGGTATGTCATAACAAGGTAGGTTATCTACATCATATAAAGCTTTATCAATTGAAGTTTCTGCACTATTAGATTTAGGAGAAAGTGCCATATCAATTACCATTTCAGAAAGTATAATTCTACATTCAGGAAGTCCTATATTTTTACAAGCTTCACATCCTAAATAGGTACGAGGTCCAACCTGAGGATTTGCAAGACCAATATCTTCATACGCTATTACAATAAGTCTTCTTGTAATAATATCTAAATCTTCAAGTTTTATTAATCTTGCAAGATAATATAACGCCGCATCTACATCAGAACCTCTTATTGATTTTTGGAGTGCACTTAATAAATCATAATAGGAATCTTCTTTATTATCAAGTCTTAAAGATTTGATACCGATTATTTTTCTTGCATCATCTTTACTTACATCACCTTTAAGTAATTTCAAAGATTCTAGCATATTTAAGCTTGTACGAATTTCACAACCAGAAGAAACTGCAATTAATTGATATACCTCATCAGAAATATTTAAATGATTAAATTCATCCATTAAAGAAGTATTTTTAAGTAATTTAATAATATCATCTTCAAAAATAGAGTTCATTTGGTAAATATTTACTCTACTACGAATTGCCTTATTTATCGATATATAAGGATTAGAAGTAGTAAGCCCTATAATTGTAACTCTTCCATCTTCAACAAAAGGAAGTAAAAAATCTTGAGTATCTTTTTTCATTCTATGAATTTCATCGATAATTAATATAACATTAGGATAGAATTTAGTTAAATTTATTATTTCTTGAAGTATAGATTTAGTATCTGATGATGCATTAAATTCATAAGATTCTAAAGAATACATTTCTTTAATTATTTTTGCAATTGTTGTTTTACCTGTACCTGGTTCACCATATAAAATAAAACTTTGTAGTTTATCTTGCTCTAGCATTAATGTAATAACACCATTTTTACCAATTAAATGGTCTTGACCTATCACATCAGAAAGTTTTTTAGGTCTTAGTCTATATGCAAGGGGAGTCATAATATCACCTCTAATTTTTATTAATTATATGATATCATAATTTTTTCTTTTTTCCTATAAAAGATCCTAATAATGTTATACAAAAGTTTATTAATGTTTTATATGTTATTAAATTAAAATTTGAATTTAATGCTAAACATTTAATTATAAAAATAAGTAAGGTAATGATTACATAAGAAAGAAGTGAAGTAAGTAAATATCTTTTAGAAACTAATTTATTACAAAAAAATCCAATTAAAAAATAAAAAATCATACCTATTATAAAAGAAATGATATTAAAATAATTTTCATTTAAACTAATATGTAAAAATATTGCATAAATAAAACATAAAAATGTTGTAAATAATAATATTATAAGCGTATATTTAACTAATTTTTTATTCACTATATCACCACTATATTTTATTAAGGATATGATTAATTTATGAATGAATATATAAGTGTTTTACTTAGATGTTTAATTATTTTCATTTTACTTATTATTATAATAAGATTACTAGGTAAAAGAGAAGTAGGTGAGTTATCTATATTTGATCTTGTTGTAATACTAATTATTTCTGATATTGGGGCTATGGGTATAGATGAAAAAGATCTTTTTATACCAGCTATTTTATGTTTGATTTTACTTTTAATATTACAAAAGACATTTTCATATATTTTACTTAAAATATCATCCTTAAGAAATATTGTAGATGGTTCAAGTAGAGTCTTAATATTTGAAGGTGAAATATTATTTGGAAATTTTAAAAAAGAATCATATACAATTGATGATCTTTTAAGTCAAATTCATAAGGAAGGTATTCTAGATATTTCTGAGGTGAATCTTGCAATATTAGAAACTAGTGGTAATTTAGCTGTATTTTCTTGTCTTCGTTATCCTAAAGTTTCTTTACCTGTTATAGTTAGTAAGAAAATAGTTAAAGAAAATTTAAAGTTATTAGATATTAAAGAAGATTTTATTTATGATTATTTAAATAATAATAATATTAATATTAAAGATGTAGCTTATATGTCTTCTTATAAAGATGGTATTAAAGATTATTATCTTTTTGATAAAAAAAGAAAATGATTAAATATAAAATAATAAATATAATATCAAAATAAATAGTAGTTATGCCTATTATTAATACAAAGATAATTATTACTATAAAATAACATATATCTTTATAATTAATAAATAATTTATTAAAATACTTCTTATAATCTATTAAATTAAGTAATAAATATAATATATCTGATACTGCACTTGATATAAATATAGAATATAGAGAAATACTTTTTATAAGTGATGTAATAGTTAATACAATTATTGATATTATAGTTGTAATAATAGCGTTTTTTAAGATGTTTGAGGTTTTCATTTGAGATTGAAATGTCATTGTAATAATTGGTGATATAAAAGAAAAATAAGTAATTACAGATAATATTTGCATAATATATGTCATATCATTTCTTTTATATGCTAAATTTAATATAAAATCGGAATAATTAAAGATAACAATAAAGATTAATCCTTCAAAAAATAATAATTTTTTAAATATAGTATTCATATATTGATTAATTGATTCGATATTAGATTCTTTTGATATTTTAGGCATCATTATTTTAATAATTATATAAGACATAAATCCTGATACCTGAAATAATGGAAGACAATAAGAATGAATAGATGTATATATAAAATAAGTATTATTTAAAGATATATTTATCTTAGATGTAAAATAATAATAGATTATAGGTTCTAAAAAGTGATATAAAGAAAATATTAAAGAAAATATTGTAATGGAAAGTCCTGGTTTTAAAAGCTCAAGTGTATTAGAATCAGTGTCTAATCTTAATTTTAAACTTGTCATTTTTTTAACCTTAAAGATTAAAAAACTAAAGGAAGATATCTCTCCTATTGTTAAAAATAAAGAAATTAAAGTAGTTACTTTTATAATATTTTCTTCTTTTAATATAAATACTATTATTAAAACACCAAATAATTTTATTATAGATTCTATTAAATTTCCTAAAATAGATGTTCTAAACTCTTCGTGTGATTCTAAATAACTTTTAATTATAGAAGATAAATTAGAAAAATATAAAGATGGTAATAATATTAAAAGAGGTAGATGTAAGTTTATATTAGAATAGAAATACTTTTCTAAAATTATACTTATTATAAATATTATTATAATAACTAAGGTAGTAGTTATAATGTTTATTAATATAGCTTTAGTAATAATTGGCCTATTATAATAAGATTTATTAGATATATTTTTAGATATTTTACTTGTTAGTACTATTGGTATTGACATTTGAGATAGAATTAATCCAAATGATAAAATAGGATTTAACATTGAAAGAGTAGTCATTACATCAAATGATAAAAATCTTGCCTGACATATTTTATAAATGAAACCTAATATTTTAATTATTATTGTTACAATTATTAACGTTTTTAAATTATTTTTAAATGTATTCATAAAAAAATCTCCTCTTTTTAATAAATAATATTCTTATTAGTGTAAAAAATATGATATAATTATTGACATAGATAGTGAGGTATTTATTATGGAATTTAAAAACTTTGTCGCAACTGTAAATGATTTCCCAAAAGAAGGGATTATGTTTAGGGACATTACGCCTCTTGTTAGAGATGCAAACGCCTTTAAAGAGTGTATAGATGAAATAGCAAAATATGGAAAATCAAAAGGCACAACTGTAGTAGTTGGCCCTGAAGCTCGTGGATTTATATTTGGATGTCCAGTAGCTTATAAATTAAATGTAGGATTTTCACCAGTAAGAAAACCAGGCAAACTTCCAAGAGAAGTTATTACTTGTGATTATTCTTTAGAGTATGGTTCTAATACTTTATGTTTACTTAAAGATGCTGTAAAAAAAGGAGATAAGGTACTGATTGTAGATGACTTACTGGCAACAGGTGGTACACTTAAGGCTACAACACAGCTTATTGAACAACTTGGAGCAGAAGTTGTAGGTATTGCGTGTCCTATTGAACTTCCTTCACTTAAAGGAAGACAACTACTTGAAGGTTATGATGTATTTACTATGATGGAATACGAAGGAGATTAGACTTTTTTAGAATTTTGTTTTATTAGGAAGTGATAACATGACTTTTTCCAAAAATGAATATTCATATGAAAAAATGATGGAAGAAATTACAAGATATATTCATAATGAAAAAGATCTTGATATGATAAAATGCGCTTATGAGTTTGCACTTAAAAAGCATGAGGGTCAATTTAGAAAAAGTGGAGAGCCATATATAATTCATCCAATTGCTGTTACAACTATTCTTGCAAGTTTAAATGTAGGACCTAATACTTTAGTTGCAGGACTTCTTCACGATGTAGTAGAAGATACTGAAACTACACTTGATGATATTGCAAGTATGTTTAATTCTGATGTGGCGTCTATGGTTGATGGTGTTACTAAAATAACTAAGCTAAAGTTTACATCTTTAGAAGCACAACAAGTTACTAACCATCAAAAAATGTTAATGGCTATGGCTCGTGATATTAGAGTTATTATTATTAAACTTTCAGATAGACTTCATAATATGAGAACTCTTGATTCGATGGCAGAAGTTAAACAAGTTCGTATTGCAAATGAAACACTTGAAATATATGCACCACTTGCATCTAAACTTGGTATGTTTAAACTTAAAGCTGAGCTAGAAGATAGATCTTTAAAATATATTAATCCTATTATGTATAATAAGATTGTAAATTTAGTAAGAGAACGTCAAAATAAAAGAAATAATATTATTGAAGTATTAGTTAATGATGTAAAAAAATTACTTACAGAAAATAACTTAGAATTTAATATTAAAGGAAGAATAAAAAATACATATAGTATTTATAAGAAAATGATTTCTCAAAATAAATCATTTGAAGATATCTATGATATTTATGCTATAAGAGTTATTGTATCTGATATAGCACAGTGCTATCAAGTACTAGGGCTTATTCATGCTCATTATACTCCTATGCAAAAAAGGTTTAAAGATTATATTGCAGTACCTAAATCAAATATGTATCAATCTTTACATACTACCTTAATAGGTCCTGATGGACAAACTTTTGAAGTACAAATTAGAACGGAAGAAATGGACCGCGTTGCTGAATATGGTATTGCAGCTCACTGGGCTTATAAAGAAAATGTTACTTATTCAAAAGAAAAAGAACAATATGAAATAGCAAAAAAATTAAAATGGTATGCTGAAATTTTAGAAATGTCAGGTGAAGTAGAAGGGGATCCATCTGAACTTGTTGATAGTGTTAAATCAGATATATTAGATACAAATGTTTATGTATATACACCTACAGGTGAGGTTATTGACCTTCCACGTGGGGCTACACCACTTGATTTTGCATATAAAATTCATTCTAATTTAGGAAATAAAACAATAGGAGCTATTGTTAATAATAAAATAGTTCCTTTAACTTATGAACTTAAAACAGCTGATATTGTGTCCATTAAAACGAATAAAAATTCATTTGGTCCAAGTGAGGCATGGCTAAATATTGTTAAAACAAATCATGCTAAACATAAGATAAAAACGTTTTTGAATAAACAAAATAAGGATGTAATTATATCTATTGGTAAACAAGAATTAGATACAGAACTTCAAAATCAAAAGATTTCATTTGATTTTCAAGATAAATGGATTAAAGAAAATTTTGGTAAAAATAATTGTAATACTATAGAAGAACTATATTATGAAATAGGTAAAAATACTATTTCTGCTAAAACAGTATGTCTTAAAATTCAAGGTTCTACTATATCTAGTCGTGATATCTTGGAAAAACAAATGGAACGTACAAGAAAGATTTTAACTACTAATTCCGAAACTGGTGTAGTAGTTGAGGGACTTCCTAATCCACAAATTAAATTAGGATCATGTTGTTTTCCAATACCTCAAGATGATATTATAGGATATATTACAAAAGGTAATGGTATAGTAGTTCATAGATGTAACTGTAATAATTTAAAGAATTTAGGTTTAGATAGAACAATTGAAGTATATTGGGCAAATAATATCACGAGAAAATATCCGACTTGTATTAAAGTTTCTGCTACTCAAAAGGACACTTTAATTGTTGATTTAATGACTTGTATAAACTCCCTTGGTATGTCAATTGCGTCTATAAATGCAGTAAATACACCAGATTTACAAACAATAGTAAAAATGAAAGTATTAACTTCTAATTTAACAGAATTAAACAATTTAATTGTTAATATGAAAAAAATAGAAGCGGTACATAATATTGAAAGGGATAATTTATAATGAAAGTAGTATTACAACGAGCAGTTAATGCTAGTGTAGAAGTTAATTCTAATATAAATGGTAAAATTGATAAAGGTTTTATGATTTTAGTTGGTTTTACACAAAATGATGATTTAGATATAGTTAAAAAAATTGCATATAAAATAGCTAATATGCGAGTTTTTGAAGATGAAAATGGGAAACTTAATAAAAATATTAAAGATATAGGTGGGTCTATTTTATCTATTAGTCAATTTACATTATATGCAAACTGTAAAAATGGTCATAGACCATCTTTTACTAAGGCGTTAAATTTTAAAGACGCATCAAATTTATATGATTTATTTAATGAAGAATTAAGAAAATATGATATCAAAGTTGAAACTGGAATTTTTGGTGAAGATATGAATGTATCCTTTACAAATTCGGGACCTGTGACTATTATTCTTGATTCAAGTGAACTTTAAGAGGTGTTTATATGAAGATGTATATGGTATCACTTGGTTGTGCTAAAAATCAAG